>NZ_QAIM01000612.1:0-23027 GCF_003061035.1 Acidovorax sp. HMWF018 | reverse complement strand
TTTCCCAATCGGTGGCCAGGCCATCGGCTGCATGCGCGATTTTCTTCGCGATCACTTCGTAGCGAAAACTATCACCATCGCACACATCCCGCAAAAAGCGGTAAAGGCGAGATTCCTGTTCTCGGGTAATGATCGGTTCCTCTTTTGTGCATTCCATGGATTTCTCCAAATATGGAGATGCACCCACCCCGGAGGGTAGGCGCCCCTCCGGGTGGTTAACTTCCCTGTTATTCAGGGGTCTTTTCTGTTTTGCCTTGCTGCAGCCGAGCATCCCGCCGCTCCTTCACTGCTTCGGCGGATTCATACGCGCGAACCAGTTCCCGGAGCTTCGAGGCATCGACGGGGATTTTCACCCCCTCACATGCCTTCGGGTCTGCCATCAGATCACCCAGCTCATTCTTCACGGATTCGCAGACCTCGCTCAGTGAACCGTAAATCTTCGTCGCGACCTTGCGAGGCGGAACCCATTCCTTGATGGCCGAAGGCTTGATCTTGGTCTTGCCCTGGCTTTGCGATTCCTTCAGCTTGGAGGCCAGCAACTCCCCGGCTTTTTCGCCATGCTTGCGCACGGCGTCAATTGCAGTGGTTGCAGAGACAGCACCTTCGTTCACAAGGCTCTGCACATCCGCATTTGCTTCGGCAAGCACAAGCATGTCCTGAATATGCTGCACCGAACGACCAAGGCTCTTTGCGATATCCGCTACGGATTGCCCGAAGCCCAGGAGTTTGAGGTAGTTCCGAGCGATCCCAACCGGCTTCAGCTTCAAACCTTGAGAGCTTGTCACTTGGCACACAACCCGGTCAATGTTGTTCCCCCGGAAGGGAACACAGACCAGGTGTTCGATGGGAGCCCCGCGTTCAATAGCCAGAAGCGCGCCACGGCGCCGCTGGTGGCCATCGACCACATAGAACTTACCGGTGGCTGAGTCGATTCGAACGGCAACGGGCGGCACGTATGTCACCCCCGAGGCATAAGAGACCGCAAACCTTTCAATTTGCTCACGAACCTCAGGATCGTCGTAGTCCCTTTCGTTAAATCCCGGCTCCTCAAGAAGCATGCTCGGGTGGATTTTGAAAACATCATCTTTCTTGACGCCGGTTTCTGCCGAATTGGCGGCCTGCGCCTTGAAAGATCCGTAAATTTTTTGCGTGCTCATGGTTAAAACTCCAGATGAATCCATAGGCGCAACTTCCCCCCATGGGAAGCCGTCACCCATGGGGTTGATAAAAAGGTTAAAAGCGAACTTACTCAGTCAGACCATATTCCTCGACAAGCTCGGAAACGATCTTATTGCCCACATCGACTTGGTTGTTGAAACTCAGTCGAGCGTTGATTGCGCGGGCTTCTCGTTCCATTGCTGCGCCGAGCATCGGGTGGATTTTTGTACCCGAAAGCTGCAGCTTGGCAATGTCAACATACGCCGGGGATAACCCCATGCGTTCTGCCGCAACAATTCGAAGAGCGAAGCCATCAGCAATCGTGATGGCCCTCTTTTCTTGTGTTATTTGCAATTGGAACTCCTGTAAAAAACAGGGCGCCAATCCCCGAAGGAGCTGGCCGCCCCGTCGGGTGAATACTCTTGCGAGTGATTTGATGCTGGTTCACCTTGCGGTATGGCCAGCTACCTGTGATGCATCCACGCATTACGCATGGGTGCAATCGATTTTCTGCACCAGAATTTAGAGTAGGGTTTCGAGGAGGTTCATGCCACCGCAAAACGACCTCTAAGTTGTTGATTTTTCAATGGAAACTTCTTTCATGGCGTAGCACAGCAATCCAGGCTAGCTCAAGCTTTGCGATGGGTTCATTGGTGGGTTCGAGGGCGAATCCACCCGTTCCGGGCGATCCCCGGAACAGGAACCCATCAAACACTGCTGGAGGCTGCGCCATGACTGGGTTTACACAAAATGTTTCAGATAGAACGCTGCGAGCTTGGCTGAATGCCGGGCCCGTGGACAGGATGATCGGTGGTGGACTGATCTTCTTTGCCAAGGAATCCTCCGCCCAACGGGGGCAAGCCTCCTGGATTCTGCGCTACCGCTTTGGCGGACGCCTACGCGAGAAGGTGCTGGGACGCTACCCAGACGTTTCCCTCAAAGACGCCAGAGAGCTTGCCCGGCGCGACCGATCGCAGATCCAGCAGGGCATCGACGTGGGCGCACAAAAGCGCTTGGAGAAGCTCAAGGCACTTGAGATGGAGGATGTCCAGGGCCTGGGGCATCTTTGGTATGAGCGGTACATCCTGAAGAACGTCAAGCATCCCCAGGTCGTGGAACGTGTGTTGCGGCGCCACATCTATCCCGTGATCGGCAAGCTCGCGATCAACGAGGTTCGGCCACACCACATCGATGGAGTGCTTACCAAGATCGTCGAAGCCGGCGCTCCCACTGTCGCCAACGACGCGATGCGCTACCTGTTCCGCATGTTCCACTTCGCTGCGAAACGAAAGTGGACCGAAGCAAATCCGGTTGCAGGATTCGACATCTCGGATGCTGGCGGAACGGAGACGCCACGTGAACGGTGGCTCAGCTACGAGGAACTCACGGCGCTGGCGCAAGACATGCGCGAAACGGCGAACTTTGGACGCATCAACGAGCTCTCTGTCTGGCTCCTGCTGGCGCTGTGCGTGCGCAAGATGGAACTGCTCTCCGCCAAATGCACGGACTTCGATCTTCGTAGCGGCGTCTGGAAACTGCAACGCAGCCAGACCAAGACCAGCGCGTACATCGAGATCCCGCTTCCTCGCCAAGTGATCGTCTGGCTCGAAGAAGTGATCCTATTCGCCTGCGGGAACCCGTACCTGTTCCCCGCGCGCCGCCTTATCCGCGTGAAGAATGGCCAACCTCGGCAAAACCGCTTCGGGCACATTAGTCCCGACACGCTCAACGTGGCGCTGAAGCGCCTTCCACGAAAGGACGTCGAGCACTTCACGGTGCATGACATGCGCCGGACAGCCAGGACACAACTGAGCGCACTCGGCGTGGACCCCTTCGTGGCCGAGCGCGCACTGAACCACAAGCTGCGGGGTACCCAGGGCATCTACGACCGGCACGACTACTTTCCGCAGCGCCGCCAGGCCTTGCATCAGTGGGCGGAAATGCTGGGGGCCATCAGTAGAGGCGATCCTGTCGACTTCACCGCCAGTCGGCGGCAGGGAACCTCGGGACAAAATGCCATCCCCCATCTGCCCGGCAAGCTCCCCCACTCCATCGTGGCCAGGCAGGCGGCCAATGAATGAACGGCACCGATAACGGGCACACAGTGCAGTCCAGGCCTGCCGAGCGAAACAATCGCACTCCGACCGCTGTGCGCAGTTGCGGCAGGCCTGCAGTGATGGGGCATAGGTTGGCGATTCACTTCTTTTGAGAACCGCCGAGCGCCGCCTGTCGATTTGCGCCCTAGCTGGAGCATCCAGCAGAACGACCGCAACGCCACCGGTGATCGGAGGAAACATGGTATGCGCCTCGGGATTGGCGCTGCATTGGAACGAGGCTTCTGCCGGCAGATCTCGGTGGCATTCAGGCGCACGATGCGAATTTCACCTCCGGTTACCGGGCGGCAACGTTTACCTTGTGCGCGATCTTCGACTCGAGTGCGCTGCGATCGGCAGCCACAAACGTCACACGACCCTCGCAGACCAGTTCAAGAGAATCATGGGCGCGCACATTGAATGTCACGCTTCGGGGTCCCAATCGTTCAACCCAACCCGAAAGACGAATCTCTGCGCCAGGAGGTATAGGTCCACGGTGTTCCAAGTGAATGCTGCGGCCCACGACAACCTCTCGTTCGTGGTCAACGTGCCGCTGCATTTCTTTGATGCAGATAGATTCGACGACGGCCACGAGATACCCCGTAGCGATGCACTCAATGAGCGTCTCAGCGTAACCACGCCCATGCGGCAACTGCGTGAACAGCGAGCGGGCGGTTTGATGAGACGGAACGACATAGACCTCGTCGAAGGAGATCTGGCTGATGCTCTCATGGTTCATGGATCGGGACGGCTCGCGCCAACGTGGATGATGACCAGAGCAATATCCCCGGCGATGCCCACACCAGTCCACGAGAAATCCTGTCCGAATTTCGAGCATTTCGCGATCAGGCCTTACCTGCGAACAGAAAGCCGGTCGCACTCCAACCGAAAGGCACATCCACTGCATGCCTTTGGCGAACGCGCATAAGTCGGCTCAATACGCCCCTCCAGGATCGCTTCGCGGCGACGCACAAGGGCGACGATTTCCTCGACTCCCAGCAATTTCACACTTTGCGAACTGCGTGTGTGCCTGCCCGTCGGGCTTGCGAAGCTCACGAAGGCTTGTGGCTCGACGACCTCCCCGGTCTGTGCCTCGATCACCAATTTCTGCACCGACAGTTGGATTCGGTCAGTTTCATGAACACGAGCTGCAAGACGCGTCTTGAGTTCGACCAGTACCAACATGCCATTGGCACGACGGTACACACGATCGACTCTGGCAACGAGGCGCAAGGGATGCCGCATGCGAAAGAGCCTCTCCATATAGACCAGTTCGGCACCGGCCAGCTCTCGCGGTCGGGAGGCCCGTTCGCCAGACCGATGGCGGCCCATCCATAGCAGCGCCAGCCACAGGACAAGCGCAACGAAACCGGCGAGCACATACATGGCAGACCAGGTCATGGCAGCCCCCTGTCGCTCATCGCCTTCGCACACCAGGCAACCACGATGCGCAGTACGCATCGCACCCCGATCACTATCCCAGGCGATCGCGCCATGATGCGGCAGCCCATTGGTGCCACCCGGTAGTACGTCGCAACCAGGGCTCTTCCCCAGCACTGGCGCAGGAGCACCGCATCGCGGTACGCGCGAAGTACCTGCGTCTCCGATGCATCCGGGCCAAACACGAAGGTCGCCACGAAGCACCGGCGATCCGCCGTCGCTGCCACGCCCTCTTCCCAATACCGCTGGTGGGCCACCTGCCCTCGGGCCATGGCCTTTCGCTGCTTCGGGGTAGCCCGCTCCCCATGGAGATGGGCCAGCTGCACTCGCTTCTCGCAGAAGCCCATCTCGGCCAAATCCTTCGCGGCCACCTCGCCCTGACGCCCCATTCCTTGTCTTGGCATATGCACCTCACTCAGCCAGGCTCGGCCCGAACACATCGTTGGTCACGCCCGCGGAAGCCAGCACCTCGCGGCCCGCCGATGCCAGCACAGGGCGAGGACCGTCGACGGCAAAGATTCCGTACTGCACCAGCAATCCGTCGTAGGCCAGCACGCGCAGCCGGTTGACCCGCTTGCCACCTTTCGGAAATCGCACCAGCTCGTCATACAGCCGCGGGTTGTCCGCACGCGCCAGCTCGAACACCAGCCGAACCGGCTTGGAATCCTGTTGTGTGTTTCCGTTCATGCGATCTCCCCTGCCCCGCGGTCGCGGCCGGGGGCTATCGCGCTGGCGGCATAGTTCTGCCCGGCGAGCTGGAATCCGCGGACGTTGGCGAACATCGGCTCCTTGACCTCGTGGATCCGGTGCTTCGGGAACGCCGCCTTCACGGCCTTCTTGAACAAGAAGGCACCACCGCCCACCAGAATGATGTTCTGCAGGCTCTCCGGCGTCTCGATCCACTGGCGCATCGTCGACACCGCCTGCTGCGCAACGCTCTCGGCCAGGGGCAAGTGCCGACCCATGTCGTAGGGTTTCTGGAAGATCACAGGCGACTTGCCGGAGCGCAAGGCCAGGTCGATGGCGTCGTAGTCGCGGTACGGCGAGCCGATATCCTTGGAGATCTCGGCTGCCAGCAGCCGCAGCACGTCCGACATGCCACGGTTGATCGAATGCGACTGTTTCTGCACCAGGCGCATGCCACGCGTGACCAGCCAGTCGAAGGTGCGAGAACCAGGGTCGATCACCAGGCTCTGCTCGGTTCCGATGGTTGCCATCTTCTTGTGCTCGGCCGCGTAGTGGACCAAGGCACCCTGCGGTTGGGCAACGGCCATCGCTTTGGCGACGGTGACGGTCTTCCCGCCGCCTATCTGATGTTCTCCTGCCATGGTCTTTTCCAGGGCCGATTTCTTCAGCGAGAAGAGCGCCACCGGCAACCCGACGATCAGCAGATCGATGTGGGACACCTTCATCATGCTGAGCGCGCCGCGCAGCAGGGCCATGTATTCCGGAGACTCGGTGTACTCGTCGTGCAGCTGTTTGGCACGGAAGGTGTCGGCCGCCAGGCCGACGTCGGGCCCGACCTCGTAGAACAGCGGCCCGACCGGGATGCAGACGGTTTTGCGCCGTTCGCTGGCCGGCCAGTGAGGCGTCTCTCCGCTGGACGGATAGGCGACGGACGGAAAGCTGGCGCAGCGGATTTCATTTCCCACGACGCCAGTGACGAATTTGGTGTTGCCGGACCCGACATCCACCGCTCGGACGATCAATTCCATGTGAGTGCTCCAAGTAAAGAACCATGTCGATCAGCATCGGCACGCCGATGCCTCCACGCCACGCGCAATCCGCCCGGAATGCCCCGCATTTCGGCATCAGGCTCTCTCTGCCGTCATCCGGGTGGAACGACAGCGACGATGCACTGACACCTGTCGCTGGCCTCTTCCTTCGAGACTTGCGCGTGTGTCACCACGGTCTCACTGCTTTGGCACTCGTCAACCCCGAACGCAAGCCACTGCTCCATTCAGCGGTGCTTGTCCCACACCCGCCTTGAGCGCCCCGTGTTGGACCAGAGGCAGGCGGTTCGCCTGTCAAGCCCGCATGCAGCCTCGCTCTGCCGCCCTGCGGGACACTAAATGGCCCCTATCAGGCCGTCGCGTCGGCGCAAGCGCCACCGGCAACCCAGGTTTCATGCCGTCGCATTGCCACGCCTGCATTGACCTGCAAGCCACTTTCGTCATCCACTACAGGTTCCCGAGGGCCAACCTTGGCCCGCTCCATCGCGGAGCAAAAGGCGTCGCAGTCGTTACCTGCCCTTCAAGCCCCGGTCCTGAACCGGGGTGGCCGTCGCCCCCGAGGCGACCGCCCCGAGGTTCTCTTTCGTAGTGCATGTGCCTATGACCTTCGCCAGCCCTGTGGCTGGGCGCTCCCAGAAGCGCGTCAAGGCCATCGATCTCCCGACCTGGCACCCGATGCCGGCTCCCGATCCCGCCATTACTGAGCACGCGTGTTTCACGCCGCAAGCGGTTGTGCTTGCCCCCGAAGGGGCTCCCCGCTTGTCCCCGCTCAAACGCTCGACACCGCCCTGGACTTTCGGTCAGGGGCGGACCCATGCGCGCGAATGGCGCTGCGAATTCCAGGATTGATCCACCAGATAGCGCGAGACCTGATCTCGGCGCCGATGCGACTGTTTGCCCTCGAGGCAGCAGTGCGTCACCAGCCTCCGCCGTTGCAGAAATGCATATGCGGAGCCGGATCACACGTTTTCATTTTTAAGACCGACCGAGCTGGCCCTGCACGCGCATGTGGCTGGCGCAACCCCTGGGTCGGTGGCGCATGTCGTGGTCGCGTGCGCCGCCGTGATGAATCGACCTCCCGCACCAGCGGCTGACGGAATCCGTCGCTGGTGCTGGCCTTACCGGATTCCTGCCAGTGCGCCGTTCGGGCGGCGTGCTGTCCCCTTTGATTTGGAGAACACCATGACGACCCCTTCCACTCAGTCAACCAATCCCATCAGCGCGAGGCGCATACCCGGCACAGATCGGCCACGGCGGCAAGCCTGGACAGACAAGACACCCCAGGAAATCCTTGCCCGGCTGCGGCCCGGCCATGCCGATCCCATGCGCGTGCTGGAGACACTGATCGAGCTGTTCAACACCCGGCACACGGCGCGCGAGAAAACCGTCTCGCACAAGACCCGCGCCGAGCGCGCCCGCTTCCTGCGGCGTTTCTTCCTCGACCTCAAGCTGAAAGCTGGCTTCCACACCGTGCCAGATCCGCGCAACCTGGGACAGAAGCATCTGCACGCAATGGTGCAGGTGTGGCAGCGCGAGCATCTGGCACCCGCGACGATCCAGACCTACCTGTCTTTTCTGCGCGGATTGGCATCCTGGATGAACAAGCCCGGCCTCGTGCTACTTCCGGCGCGCTATGGCTTGTGCCTGGAGGAATACCAGCGCCATGAGTACGCCCAGCACGACAAAAGCTGGAGCGCGCACGGCATCGATGTGGAAGCCATCCTCGCCCAGGTCACGCAGTACGACGCACGGATCGCGGCCTCGATGCGGCTGATGCACACGCTGGCGCTGCGGCGCAAGGAATCGGTGATGTTCCGCCCTTTTGAACACGTCGCGCCCTTCGAGGACACGGGCCTGCCTGCCGAGCGCCGCAAGGCGGATGAGTACGTGTGGATCAAGGGCAAGGGTGGGCGCGTGCGCTGGGTCGCGCTGGAAACGGAACAACAGCGGGCCTCGGTGGCACTGGCGCGCTCGCTGGTCACAAGCCGCGACGCCCACCTGGGCCACCCAGCGCTCGACCTGAAGCGCAATCTGCGCCGACTCGACTACGCCCTGGAGAAGTTCGGAATCACGAAACGCCTAGCGGGCACCACGGGGCATGGACTGCGCCATGGCAATGTGAACGATCTGTACGAGAGCATTGCGGGCGTGCCGTCGCCCGTGCGTGGAGGCGGAACCGTAGCCGCCGATGTGGACCATGCGGCACGACTGGCCGTGTCCGAGCGGGCCGGCCATTCGAGGGCCAGGGCTTCCGGCGCCTATATAGGAGCGGTACTGCCCAAGCAACCCACCGGCAACCGAGGCCCAATCTCCCCTCTTTGAAGAACCCGTGTCAGGCAACGCGCAAATCAGCCTCGGCTTTGCCGTTGGCAAGCGCTTCGACAAACCACTTGGGCTTGCGACCGAAGCCTGACCAAGTGTGGCCCGCATCGTCCTTGTACTTGACGCGACCAACTTCGGGCCTGAGTCTTTTGGCAGTACCGTATGCATTGCGCGAAAGGCCGTCCAATCCCAGGTCGGCGGCAGTGATGCCGTAGTAGGCTATCGCCTCTTTCATGCGGGCAATCACCCCTGCCTTCTCTGCAACGCGGGTTTCCTCCCGCTCCCTTTGCAGCTTGGCAATCTCTGCGTCGATTTCTAGAGCCGTCCGTTTGCGAACCATAGCAGTCTCTGGATATTGAGTGCGCGGAATTGCGCGGTCATGCGGCGCAAGGCATGGTGACCCAACCGCACTACAAGTCTATAGCAGTACGCATCCGGCTCGGTTTGGGAGTCCAATCGGCCAGCCAATCACAGCGCTGGCGATACGTCGAAGTCCTCGTCGGGATAGATCGCCGCGCCGCGCGGGCGTATTCCATCCGCTTCCACTTCGTCCTCGGACAGGCCGAAGCGCGACAACGCTGCGCAGCGCGCCAGTGCTTCGGTGGACTCGCCCACCTTTCCGATATGGACGGCCTCTCCGTCGCGCACAACGCGCACATTCCATTGCTGCATGCTCATTCGGCTTCTGCCTCCGTGAGAGTCCTGGATTCGGACTGGTTAGATTCACTGCCCGCATGGAAGAACCCGAAGCGCGCCCAGGTGCGAGGATCAACTTCGATGGGGCCTGCGCGCTTGGAGTCGAGATTGACCACCACCCCATGCTGCGCGAGCCGCCCCCTGGAAAACAGTTCGTAGAGCAGCTGCGCCGCGAAGCGCACCGCCACGTCGTTGACGAACAGCCCCTGGGATGCCAGCGACATGCGAACCGAGCAGGACGGCTGGTTGTCCTCGGGAGCCGTGTCGTCGAGCAGTTCAGGAAACAGTTCGGTCACGCACGGCAGCCGCGGCTCCGTTGCCCGCGGGTCCAATGCCCTCCCGCCTTCGGGCTGGCCGAGCACCACCTGCGCCATGGCTTCCGTGTTGCCCAGGTCGAGCCAGTAGCGGTAGCGGCTGGTGTCCCGCCAAGCGATGCGGTGCAGCGCACCCCGCGCCGAGCGGCTGTCCACGCAACTGATCAGCAAGTCCGTACCCGCCCAGTAGCGCTGGCCGTTCACATGCTCCTCATAGCGCATCGGGTGGGCGTCCCAGTCCAGGCCGTAGAACTGGTTCAGGCGGTGGATGGTGACCAACGCCTTGTGCCTGCCGATGTCGGCGGCGCTGTAGAGCTGCCGACCGACATTCGCTTCGCTGACACGGTCGGCGTCGAAGGCGGTGACGTGCAGGCCGCAGGGATGGCCCAGGGCGCGCATCGCAATGTCCAGGCGCGCGAGGCACGCCGCCATCTGCGCCCCGTTGCCGCCCACGCCGACCAGATGCACCGCAACGCGGCGTTCCAGCAACTTCGGATGAATCAGGTGTTCCACCAGCGCCTCCAATTCCATGTCCTGCCGTCAGTCTCTCGCGGGGAGGATGGCTTTCAAGCGCGGTGCCAGCGTCGCACCAAGCGCAGCACCCAGCCATCGCGGCCTGCACCGGGCTCCCCTACATCCGGCATGGATGCCAACGCCTGCGGCCCCTGCCACGGATGGTGCGGCAGCGATTTGTAGAGCCCGTTGATCACCAGCCGGAAGCACGCCACCGGCGCGGGCTGGTCCAGCAGCCCGAACACCCCGGCCACCTTGATGCCCTGGTCGTCCCGGTCATCGTCGGCCGACCAGAAGGCCGGGCCACGGCCATGCGTGTGCAAGTCCACCGCTACCGACTCGTCGCTGGCCATCGGCGGCCTGCGGTAGTCGATGCGCACGGGCGAGGCACGTTCGGCCTCGCAGATCGCCAAGCGCAGCCGCCCGGTGCTGCGCGAGTAAATCAGCACCCCGGCGGCCTCATCGGGCAGGTGCTGCCGCCCATAGGCCACGAATTCCTCGATCATCCTGATCGGCAGTTGCCCGAAGCTGAACCGCAGGGACTCCTGCACCTCCCCGTAGGGCAGGCGCATCGCAGGGGGCTCCAGCCCCAAGGCGGTGATGCTGTCGAGCCAGTCCAACCGGGTCTGCACGAACCAGCCGTTGCGGGCGACCACAATGCGCTGGCCGTTGGCCATGTCCGGCAGCGCGCCGAAGCGCGGCGCGGCCACAACGGGGCAGGCGGCGAGCAGGGCCTGGTCCCTGGGGTCTATCGTGTACGTCATGGGGCCTCCGGTTCGCCGAGCAGTTGGCCCAGCGTGGTCTTGGTATCGACCAGCACCCGTTCGGGAAAGCGCTTGAAGCGCTGGTTCAGCATGTCGCGCCAGAATGCATAGGAACCGCCCCGGTAGTTCAGCAGCTTGCCCGCCACGTTGGGGTGCGTGAAGTAGGAGTGGAAGAACGCATCGTTCCAGGCACCGATCTTCTCCACGGTCGTTCCCTCGGGCACCGGCACGTTGCCCTGGCAGATGTGGCCGTGGGCATTGACATTGAAGAACGGGGCCTGGAACAGCGGCGTGCCCAGCGTCGGGCGGCGGCTGCCCTTGACCGCCCACACCCGCCACGCTCGGCTGGAGGCCCCGAAAACCAGCCCCGGCAGCGGCACCGCCTCACCGCGCTCGCCACCGCCGAAGGATTCGGCATGGTCGGCGCCCACGCGGAACGCGATGTGCCTGCGCGCCGGTGGTGCCCACCACACCAGCACGTCGCCATGCACGTAAAGCACGGTCTCAGGCAGAAAGCCGCCGTGCGCGGCCCGCTGGAGCAAGGCCGAGGCCAGTTCCCGCGCCGCCTGGGCGGTCATGGCCCGTCCCGCGCCGATGACTGGCGCACCGTCCACGGTCAGAACCTCATGCACGGTGGCAAGCGCGCCACCCGAGCGTCCGTGGTACAGCAGCACGGCCTGATCCAGCGTCAGCACGTCGTCCGTGGGTGTGTGGATGGAAAATTCCGCTTCGCTCATCTTCGATGACCTCCTGCTGTCAGTGTCCAGCGGACAGCGCGTGGATCAAGCGGTCGATCAGTCCGATCGCCTCGAAGCGCTGGCCCATGCGGTGGAACCACGCCCCGAGCGCACCGGGGTCGCTCATCGGAATCTGCGCCTCGCCCATGCGGTCGCAGAACTCAGCCTGATGCGCCATCTGGAGCAGGTCGTCGTAGATGCGCGTGGTCACATCGCCCTCGTCCCAGGACAGCACCGCGCCGAAGCCGATGTACTCGCCGTCCATGTCGGGCAGGAACTCGTCGGTGATCGTCAGGCGCGACAGCGCCAGCGCATCGGCGGCGATCTGGCGCATCCGCGGGTCGGTGAGCGTCTTGGCCGCATGCCGCAGGTTGCACGGTTTCCACGCCTTCTTGCCCTTGGACCGCCGCTCGCCCTTGCGGGGCAGTGAGAGCCAGTTCCGCGCCCATTCGGGGTAGGAAGCATCCAGCTTGCCGCGCGTGACCATTTCCTCGCGCATGGCGTCGCGTTCGGCCTCGTCGCAGTCCTCGCACATCATGTCCAGGGCGGCTTCCTCGTCCATTTCGCCCTGCCAGTACACGTAGGACGCCACGTCGCAGGCGATGTCGGGGGTGAACAGCGGGTACACATGGCGGCTCTGTTCGCGCAGCACTTGCAGAACCGTGGCCCCCAGGTGCGGCATGGCGGCATTGAGCGCCTCCAGGCCCTCGCCCACGGCCCACTCGGCCTCGCGGTATTCGCACCAGTACAAGTCGAGTTGGGCGTAGGCGGTCTGCCGATCGCCGCGCATTGCCGGGCGGTGGCCATGCTCATCCAGTACGCTGACCGCGAAACGCGGCTCCAGGCACTGTAGCGGCCCGACCTGCCGCTTGACCCAGGCGTCGATGGCGCGCTCGCACGCCTGGAGCGGGTCGGACTCGCTCTCCGGCAAGTCCCCTTCACGCACCGCGCCCGCCTCGATCAGGAAGCGGCACAGCGCCGCGTTGGCCCGAGCCTGGGAATTCGATGCAACGGTCAGCGGCACCCCTGCGCCCAGGCCCGGCAACGCCAGGAACGGCGAACAGGGCAAGACGGTGAGCGCCTTCATGGCAATGGAACCAGCATGTCGCTGGTGGCGCTGGCCCGGTGGACAGAGGCGGCGTGGTGCTGCTCCTCCAGCATCCGATGCGCGAACTGGCTCCAGGCCGACGAACGGGTCTGCACGCTGCGACGCGACAAGGCGCGGGACAGCTTGCCCGTCGCACCCAGGTTACCGCGCTCCACGGCCTGCACACGCTCCAGCAGCGCCGCGAGGCGTGGGCCGGATGGTGCTGGCCGCACGGCGTCATGGGTGCCCGCGCCCTTGGTGCCCACGGCCTTGCGAAAAACAAAGTCCTGCCGCCCGTTGGCGACCTCGCCCGCCTCGACCTCGGCGCTTACGAGTTCGGGAAACTGGGCGCTGTACAGGTCGCGCACTTCGCGTGGCGCGAGGCCGGGCACGTCCGGCAGCAGGATGCCGTTGTAGGTGAAGGTACGCACGATGGGGGTGATTTCGATCGACATGGGGATGGTTCCTTGGGTTCGGATGCGGCCACCATGGCGATGGCCTTGCGGTCAGTCTCTCGCCGGACGCCTCCGGCGCAAGGGTGCTGCGGCGGGTCATCCGAACAGGTCGAAGGACTCGCCACTGCCCGCCGCCGCGCCAGCCGTTGCGGCCTGCGGCGCGGCTTCCCCGCCATCCGCCCCATCGTCATCGTCTTGCAGCGCCGGGCTGGCCGTGGTCGCAGCCGTGGATGCCGGGGCTGGCTTGGCAGCAGGCGGCTTGGGGGCTGCGGCTTTGGCCGTCGCATCGCTGGCCTTCTTGACCGATGCCGCCTTGGCCGCCTCGATCACTTCCTTGGTGGCCTCGGCCTGCTGCGCGAGGCTGCGCCGGACTTCGCGGTAGCCGCATAGCGCTTCAATGAAGCCTGTGTCGAACTCCTGCGGGGTCGCCGTCAGGCTCAGGGGCTGGGCCAGCGCGGGCTCGCCCGTGTCCTGCCTGGGCTTGGGAATCACGTTGACCGTCAGGCGGCCGGATTTCTCGTCGGCGCTCACCGTCATGGTGAGCGTGGCACTGCAAGCCAGCGCGAACAGTTCCTCGAACATCGTCATGTCATGCTCCTTGGTGGAATGGGGGGACATGGCCCCGTGGGGGGCCGTCCAGACCATGCTAGAACCGGCTCCCCCGCTGTCCAGGGGCCAATCCGGCATCAGGCCAGGGCCGGTTCTGGCTGCGGTTCGGCTGCGGTGTCGGTGGCCTCGGAGCCTTCCACTTCATCCGCTTCGCCGCTTCCGTCCTGCGCTTCATCGGCCAGGATCGGCTGGCGCGGATAGCACATCACGGCGGGCACGGTGCCTTGGTAGGCGAACCCCGGCACCTTGAGCAAGGCCGCGATGAACTCCTGCTTCTTGCCCGAGCGCGCCACCTTGAAGCCTGAGCCCATCGCCTTCTTCAACCCCACCTCGGCCGCGAGACTCTCCAGTTCGCTCATCGTGAACAGGTCGAGGAATGCCTTGTCCCACTGGAAGTACCGGCCTTCATCGACCTCGGCGTAGTTCAGGAGAAGTTCCAGGTCACTGGTGCTGACGCCGAAGGCAGAGGACGCGGTGGCGGCTTGCAGCAGTCGCTCCAGTTGTGCCTCGGGTGCGGCATCAGCGCGTTGCAGCCCGCCTCGCACACCGAAACCTGCGCGTCCGGGCTGGCCCGCGATCCGCTCGAAGGCGTTGCGGAACTGCGCCTCGCGCAGATCGGCACCGCGCCCGGCCAGCGCCAGGGCGATCAGCACGCGCTGGCTGCGCTGCGGTTGGGCCATCAGGGCCTTGGCCAGCCATTTGCGCCACTCCGACAGGCGGTGCGCCACCACGCGCTGCGGGGTCTGGTTCGCTGGTGCGACGGCTGCGGGTTTCGCAGCGCTCTTGTTCCTTTTGCCAGCCTTCGCACTCCCCTTGCCCGCTGCCTCGGCCACTGCCGCCTGCGCATCGCGCTGCGCCTTGCGCCACAGGGCGACCTTCTGGCTGTTGCACGCAGCATCGAAACAAAGCGACCGCGTGACCTCGCCGTAGCTGCCCGGCATCGCGGACACCGAACAGCCGAAGGACTGGCACCCCTGGCAGGAGGTGTACTGCGGGGCACCAACACCCAGGTCGCCCTCGGCGGTCAGCGGCAGCGGCGTGAAGCCATCGGACGCCTTCACGATGCGGATGACCGGGAACTCGTCGCGCAGCGCGTCGGCCCGGGCCTGGACTGCCTGCAAGGTCAGTTCCTCGAAATGGCTCGGGTGCTGGCAGTAGCCCTCGCCCAGGGATTCTGCGAACAGGCCCGCCTGCCGCGCCGAGTTGTGCGCGCAGCCGCCGCACTGCGCCGTGTCGAAGATCGCATCGGCCAGCCGACGCGCATAGCGGCCCAACTGCGCCTTGAGCACGGCCACCGGCACCTTCTGCGCCAGGATGCCCTCGAGCACGGTGTCCTGCTTGTCGGGGGGAATGCCCGAGAGCAGTTCGGCGTGGCCGAGCAGGATGGTGCGGCTGGTCAGCGCCTGCAGCACGGCAGGCGTACAGGCCAGCAGCGCCAGCCGCCGCTCCAGCACCTCGGGCGACCAGCCCATGAGGCGGGCGGTTTCCTCCTTGTCGCCGCGCTGGCGCAGGAGCTGGCGCTGGGCCGCATGGGCTTCCTCGGCGGGTGACATGTCCTCGCGGTGGTAGTTCTCGATCACCGACATGGCCTCGGCGGTCTCGTCGCTGGCGTCCTTGATGACCACGGGCATGTCGTAGCCGTCTCCGAATACGTTCCTGGCGGCACGCCAGCGGCGTTCGCCCGCGATGATTTCGTAGCGGTCGGTGCCCGGAATCGGTCTCACGACAATGGGTTCGAGCACGCCGACGGCGCGGATGCCCTCCTCCAGTTCGGCCATCTTGTCGGGATCGAAGTACGTGCGCGGGTTCCTGCCCTGGACGATCCTGCGGATCGGCAAGGTGGGCTGGCTCGGGTGGGGGGTATCGGTCACGGTGCCTCCTGTCTGCATCGGGTGGGATGCAGCCATGCTCCCGCGGCCCGGCTCACCTTCAAGGGTGCTCGCGCCCCTCGTCGGCGGGCGAGCGAACCATCTCCACCCAGGCTTGCAGCGCCAGTACCTGTTCGGCGCGGGCCGCTTCCTCCCGCGAGCGGAAAGTCACGTCGCCGGGCGCATTCAAGTCCTGCCTGCGTCTGTCGCAGACGATGCGCCACTTCTTGTCGGGGTAGTTGCTGCTGATGCAACCGCAGGCCCCGCTCGGATAGCGCACGCCATGGACATACCAACCGCCGTGCCGCCAGCGCGAATAGCCGGGCGAACGCGAGGTATCCAGCATGCGGAGCACCTGCTCGAAGGCTTCGGTTGCCGTGCAATGGTTCTGTGCCACGATGGCCCCTGCAATGCCTTGAAACACGTCATCCGGGCAAGGCAGCAATGCGGCGGTGTCGCGCATCGTCTGAGCGACAACCGAGTCGAGGTACAGGCCCTCGATGGGGCGTCCCTTGCTGGCGCAGTGGATGCAAAGGTCGCGCACGGCCACGGCAATGGCCATCGCGGTGAGGTAAGTCGTCATCTCCTTCTCCTTGAAACGGAGCGGCCATCGTTTCAGGCCGTGTGGCGACTTCAAGGTCAGGAGGCTACGCGCCGGGCTGCGCAACGGCGCACCACTGCGCCCATTCATCCATCAACCTGCGGCATTCATCGAAGCGATCGGGGCGGCGGTACAGGGCACACGGCGAATCGTGCTATCCCGCGAGGCAACCACAAGCGGTAGCCGCTGGGATCTCCCTTGCAGTTCTGGCTACGCAGGTACCGCCAATCGCTGGGCTTTGCGCTGAATCAGCTCGCCATATCTTGCGCTGACAGCCTCCGCGTCCGTGCATTGCAGTTGGAGGGACACGGCCTCGGCCACGCGCCGCCTCACCGAGGCCAAGTGGCGGGCCTCTGCAGGCGTCGGCATGCAGACAGGCCAGCCGACTTCGTACAGCAGGTGCGCAGGAATTTCTGCTTCCGCCGCCTGCCGCTGCGCGGCGCGTTCCTTGGCTTCGAGGAGCTGCGCCCGCAACGCAGGATCGAGCAGCGCCGACGCCACGTCTCCGAGCCAGTACCCGGCCTGGAAGGAAAACGTGCTGCGCGCCTCCAGCCGCACCAGTTCCCGGTAGACGGCAGCGTTGCCCTCGCAGCGCGCCGCCGCCTGCAGGTCGCCGCGCGAGGCCAGCACGCAGAAGGCACAGGACACGCGACTGCTGCCATAGATGCGGTAGGCTTCATGCAGGACGCCACCACGCTGGCCGATGTAGTCGAGCACGTCCTGGCGCTGCCAATGGACGATTGCGTTCCAGGAGAGTCCGATGCCCCGCGCGCGGGTCAGCAATGTGTCGGATTTGGCGACTGGCTGGCGTGCCCGCGCCGTGCTCTCCTGCCAGCGCAGGCCGACAGCCGAGACCACCGGCCCGGTCGGATGCCGAGCACGCATGGCCCGCGCGAGAACCTGAGATTTCATTTCCGAGGTGCAGAACCTCTGCGATGCTGAACTCCAGGGCATGATCAGCTTGACGCACGACAGTGTGCGATAGCGCTCCACATTGGCGGCCCAGCGCGACAGCCAGCGATCCAACATGTCACCGGCCGGTCGGCGCACAGTCACCAGTTCCCAGCCCAGCCGCTCCGCAAGCCGCTCGCATACAGGGGCCGAATCGCGCCATTCGATACGCCCGAGGTCGCTATGGATCAGGGCGCGGGGACCTGCATGGCCGATCCCGTCCAGATGGGCCTGCACGCGGTAAGCCAGCGCCTGGGAGTCCTTGCCGCCGCTCACGCCCACATACACCGGCGCGTGGCCTGCCAGGGCGGTGTCGATCACCGGATCGCGGGCGACGCCGAAGCGCTGCGTGGATGGCATGAGAAGGGCTTGCGGCGCCAGGTGCTCGACCGGCGCCAGCCCGGGCAGTTCGATCTGTTGCACGATGGGCCTCCTGAAATCCAGGATAGGCAGCGCCATGCGGCATCAAGGGCTCAGGTTCGTCGCCCAACAGCTGCGAGACAATGCGCTGATGTGCGATGTCCATCTCGTCGAAACACGCCGAACCACCGAACCCGCTCCGGCGGGGCAGCGCTGCAGCTATTGCAGCGAGCCGTTGCACGGGCGGTGCGTCATCGTCGCAGGCTATCTCGACGACGGATCGCAAGAGCTGTACTGCTTTGCCTACCACGAGGACTGCGCATGGGACATGGAACATGACGACGAAGTGATCGAGACCCGCGAGGGCTGCTTCGACTACGGCACCCCGCTGACCATCGGCGCACTGCCGACAGTCGTAGCCAATGTCGTTCCCAGCCCGCCTGCCGGTGCATCGCGGATCGCCGCCGAGCAGGGAGCCCCATGACCTCCTGGAAGCTCAAGCAGACTGCGCAATGCGCCAAGTGCCCCTGGAGAGTGGACGTCGACCCGCACGAAATCCCGAATGGCTACAGCGTGGACAAGCATGCTGCGCTGGCATCCACCATCGCCGCGCCGGGCGCGCTGCCGGATCCTGGCGCGCCCCTGCGTGTGATGGCTTGCCATGAAACCGAGGACGCCCATTGCGTGGGATGGCTGCACCACCAACTGGGCCAGGGCAACAACCTCGCGTTGCGATTGCGCATGCTTTCCTGCGCGAACGCGGGCGAATTGCGGCTGCGCGGCGCACAGCACCAGACCTTCGAGGCCACCCTGCCTCGCGAAGCCGCACACGCGACGACGACGCCTTCCGGAAATGGATATACAGAGATGCCGCCCTGGCAACCTCGGCGCAGAAACGAAGAGACCGCACTGGATCAATAAAATCGAACCTTGCGCACGACGCAACCCATCAACGGGCTATTCACCATCCGACAAACAACGAGACCGACAACCATGGCAACTGCGAAAAAGACCACCGCTCCAGTGAAGAAGGCCGCCAAGGCACCGCCCGCCGCGACCGGCATCCGTCCGATCAAAGACACGTTCACCAAGAGCGCGCTGATCAATCACCTGGCCGAGCAATCGAGCGTCGAGCCCAAGGCCGTGAAGGCCGTCCTGGCCGCCCTGGAAGCCACCGTGCTCGGCTCGGTCAACAAGAAGGGCGCGGGCGGGTTCACGCTTCCCGGCCTGCTCAAGATCGACGTACAAAAGGTGCCTGCCAAGCCCAAACGCAAGGGCATCAACCCGTTCACCAAGGAAGAACAGGTTTTCGCGGCCAAGCCGGCCACCGTGCGCATCAAGGCCCGCGCCCTCAAGAAGCTCAAGGACGCCGCGCTCTGATGCGATGCGACAGTAGCGGCCCGGTCAGCCGGGCTGCCCTGTCGGCATGACCCGTTCCGACCTGCACCGCCCTACCATGCGCTGCAGCCGCTGCTGCACCATAGAAAGGTGCTCGGGAAATCGCGTGACGTTGGGATCGCTGGTTTCCCGGCCCCACCAGATGCTGGCGTAGTCCGAGACCGCGCCGTTGTAGCCGCAGTCCGGGCCGTCCTCCTCGAACTCCGCGCACAGGCGCCGCAGGGCCTCGCGGAAAGTCAGCCGACGCACGGCGACCAGCACTGCGGGGTTCCACACGACCCAGACGTTGCCCCAGAAATCGCGGGCCGCGTCGTTGCCCGAGCACTCGAAGAACCTGTCGTAGGCCTCGCCCACGTCGAAACGCCCCTCCGGTGCCTTGATCCCCTCGGTCCAGCGCGCCGAGGGCGCAACCCAGGCCTCCAACACACAGCCTCCCGCGCCGTACTCGCCGTACTCGTAGGCCACGGACAGCGATTCGCTCAGGCAGATCCCGGTGCCGGTGTAGCTGCATGATGCCGAGCGCCGAAACCCCTCCCGCAAGATGCGCCGCCCGCTCGCGCTGCGCGTGCCATGGAAGAGCGGCCCCAGGCGGCCATCGGTACTGGTGTCCATGCCCTGAGCTTCCCAGCGGAGCCTCCCGGTGCAAGGTCGCCGCCCACCGCGTCAATCATCGAAAAGCCTGAGCTGGGCAGCCACTTTCGGTTGCGACGCCTGACGCACCACCGGCCTGCGCTCGGGCCGCGCATCGCTCCTGTGCGCCCGTGCGGGATGGGGCACGGCGGGGGAAACGGTATCGGTGCGCTGCGGCTCGGGCTCGCGCGCCTGCCGCGCCTCGATGCGCCGCCGCCAGCCGCCCAGCACATGGGCTGGCGTGTACCAGCGGCTCCAGACCTCGTTGCTCAACGAATTGCCGTGCAGCACGATGGCCGGGATATGCAGCAGCGAAGCCTGGAGATAGGTCATGTGGACACAGCACAGGTCGATGTCGATGCAGGTTGCGTGCATCGCGCCCTGGTAGTTCAGGCCCGCCTGCTGCAGCGCATCGGCCATCGCGATCACCATGCCGCCCGCGCCGGAGGCTGGCTCCAACACGTCGAGGAAGCCCTTCGCCCTGGCCTCGGCCCCGTCGCCGACCAGCATGCGCGCCATCATCTGGGAGACGTGGTAGGGCGTGAAGAACTGCCCAGCCCGATCATTGCCCAGTTCGAGCTGCATGTAGACACCACCGAGCACGTCGCCCAGTCCGCCCGCGGCGCAGCGCTGCTCCATCGCGAAGGTCAGGTGTCCCAGCATGCGTGGGAAGCTCTCGAATACGTCGCGCGGATACCTCTTCGCGATCTGCAGGTAGCGCGCCTCGCGTGCGTAGAACTGGCGCCGGTCCACCGCGTTGCTGAACGACAGGCAGGACAGCTCGACGAAATCCGAGAACACCTCGTGCGGGTTCCAGCGGTGAGCGGTCTTGCGGATCAGTTGCAGCAGCTCCTTGGTGTGGTCGGTACCGTCCAGGTCCATCGCCATCCTTTCGCACCCGCCCATGCGGGTCGTCCAGAACAGCATCCCGCCCGGCAGGGGCGGGTCAACGGCACCGCCCGGCCGTCAGGCAGCAGCCGGTGCGCGCCCTCAGCCTTCGGCCGCCAGTCAGCCAGCCAGGCAGGCGGCATGGCGCGATGGAAGCGCACCCGTGCCCAATAGCGCCTTGCGCGGGCGCGCACGGCCTCGCGGTGGCAGCGGCTGCCGCTCGGCACGGCCCGCCGGGCAAGTTCACCGTCTTTCACCCGGCGCTGCACCGTCGTCGCCGAGTTGCTGCCAGTCTCATTTCGGAACCACCTTACGGAGCCGTGCTCACCCTGCAAGGGCACAGCTGCCAGCGTTGCTGCGGCGTCGTCCGGCCTACTCCACAAATGAAGGATTCATCAGATCGATCCCTGCCCCTTTGCATTTGATCCACGGGCCGCCGGGATGCTCCTGGCCGTCCCAGGCCGCGAGCGCCGCAAGGGCATCGGCCGCATGCTCGTAGCAATACCGGCGCTCATAGCCTTCGAAGTTCAGTCCGACCACGAGGCCGGTCGTGAAACTGAAGCGATGCAAGCCACACACGGCAGTGCCGATGACGCGGAGTTGGATGTAGCCTTGCGAAGCCAGGAAGGCTTCGAGTTCAGCTGTCGGGCCGTCTTCCTGAACACGTCGGCGAACGCGTTTCAACATGTGCTTCCTGGGAAAACGGAGGAGCGTTGTACTGCGGCGGAGCCGCTCACTCGACGATGGGCACCGGCTCGCGGTCCTCGAACGCCGACTGCACCGCCTCGACGACGCGCAGGGCCAGCGCCTTGTCTTCGAGCACTGCGTACTCCCTTGTCAGCTTGCCGGAGACCCGCCAACCGTTCTCCTTGATCGACCGGATCATGCGTACGGCATCAGGATCTGGCATCTCCAATACGTCCTTGATGCGGCGTTGCGCGACCTCGAACCGGATCAGCACGCGGGCCTCATCCGCCATCTCGTGCCGGATCGTGTTGGCGACGAGCTGGGCCGTGTAGACCGCGTGTTCCGTGAGATCCGGGTAGCGCCAGGCCGCATCGGCGTCCTCGTAGGCGTCGAACACGAGGTTCGAGCGCACGCCGTCTTCGTAGGTGAGCATCTCCCCGAAGCGGTGGGCATCGTCGTAGCGCCGCATGAAGGGGCGCGAGAACACCTCCAGGACGCGGTCGTATCCATGGCCGAACTCCCGCACGCCGGTGATAGTGGCCGACACAGGAAGGATCACGCCCGCGGGAAGGGCCCGATCGCGCTGCAGCGTGTCGTTGATGAGGAAGCGGTGGATGCGTCCGTTGCCGTCGCTCATCGGGTGGATGTAGACGAAGCCGAACGCGATGACGGCCGCGCGCGCCAGCGCCTCCCGTCCGCGCGTCGCCTGCTCGAACGCTTTGAGCCCGTCCAGCATTCCGTCCAGCGCAGCGAAGTCCGGGCCGATGTAGTGGACGATGTCGTCGCGAATGGTGGCCTGGCCCACGAAGACCGGCGATCGGCGCACGCCGAAGCGAAGCGCGGTTTCGCCCAGGATGCCCTTCTGCAGCACGGTGAGGCTGTCGATGCCCAGTGGCTCCTCGAGCTTGCCGCAGTGCTCGGCCATGACATGGGCAAACCGCTTGATGCGGTCGGTCTTGTCCGCCTCGTGCTCGATCAGGAAACTCGCCCGCGACTCCTTGAGCGTGAGCCACGCCGCGGCGCGCATCAGCACGTCCTCGCCGAACTGGCGGTCCAGCTCGGCGATCGCCCCGAAGGGATCGAACTGCAGCGCTTGGCCGAGGGCCGGGGTACGGCGCACGAGCGGACAGAACGCCGGGGTGCCCGGCAGGTTGTTGTTGATGCGCCAGCGCCGCTCCCGGACGGCCTCGGTGCGTGTCAGATAGGCGTCGGCGGACACCGCATCGACATAGGTTCCTGCGGCCAGGTCCGGCACGTCGAGCCGGTGCCCGGTGAGCCACTCGTAGAAGAAGCCGGCACGGCGTGCGTACTGCCCGAAGGGCTCAGCCCGGCACCACCGCTCCAGCGGCTCCGGCCCACAGGCTGCGAATAGCCGCGCGAAGAATTCGAGGTGGATCTCCTCGTACTTCAAGCCAAACTCGAAGTGGCCAGCGAAGCTGTCTGTCGGCCGGTAGACACCTGGATATTGGGTCAGGATGCGCTCGGGTGACTCCCGCACCGAGCGGGTGGTACCGATGGTCGATTCCACCCGCAGGGGCTGCACCAAGGCGATGCCGTACTGAGCCTCCAGGGCCTTGAAGCCAATCTGCATGTTACAAAAATCCCCTTATTCGCCTCAAAAAATGATGATTATCAACTCCGTTGGAGCAAAAACACTTCGGCATATGGTTACATAAATACGCTGACAACCCAAGAAAAACGATGATTAATGGCCGATATGTTG
>NZ_QAIM01000096.1:0-2653 GCF_003061035.1 Acidovorax sp. HMWF018 | reverse complement strand
CGATGAACGTGTGGTGTTTGAAGCCTTAGCCATGAACGATGTGGTGGTCAACCGTGGTGCGACGTCGGGCATGGTGGAATTGCGTGTCGAAGTTGGTGGGCAGTTTGTGGCCAATCAAAGGGCCGACGGCCTCATCATTGCCTCCCCCACCGGATCGACCGCATATTCGTTGTCTGCGGGCGGCCCCATGCTTCACCCATCCATCCCGGGCTGGGTGCTGGTTCCTATAGCGCCACATACGCTGTCCAACCGCCCTATCGTGCTCTCCGATGCGACTGAGGTGGCTGTCGAAGTAGTGAGCGGGCGCGATGTCAGCGCGAACTTTGACATGCAGTCCCTTGCGTCCTTGCTGCATGGCGACCGCATCCTCGTCAAACGCTCTGAGCACCGCGTGCGATTTCTACACCCTCAAGGCTGGAACTACTTCGCGACTTTGCGCAAGAAGCTGCGCTGGAACGAAGGGGGCTCATGACCATGGCACTGCGGCGGATAACCCTGCGGGATTTTGTGATCGTTCAAACGCTGGAACTTGACTTGCGCAGCGGCTTTACCGTGTTGACTGGTGAAACCGGGGCGGGCAAGTCCATCTTGATTGACGCATTGCAACTGGCACTGGGAGCACGCGCGGATGCCGGGGTAGTACGGGAAGGATGCAGCAAGACCGACATTTGCGCGGAATTCGAATGCCCTGCCCATGCCCGCCCATGGCTGGAGGAAGCCGGGTTTGAAACCGATGACTGGCTGCTACTGCGCCGTACCGTCGACACACAGGGCAAGAGCCGCGGTTGGATCAATGGGACTCCAGCGACAGCTTCACAGTTACGTGCCTTGGGCGAGATGCTTCTCGACATCCATGGTCAACACGCATGGCAAAGCCTGACTCGCCCAGAGTCGGTGCGCGGCTTGCTGGACGCTTTTGCCGGTGTGAATACCCGCGATACAGCATCGCGTTGGACGCAATGGCGCGCTGACCTCAAGGCATTGCAGCAGGCTCGCGCAGCTCAGGCAACGCTTCAGCAAGAGCGCGAGCGCCTGCAGTGGCAAATCAGCGAAGTGGACAAACTCGCGCCAGGTGACCTGGAGTGGGAGGATCTTGACGCGCAACACAAGCGCCTATCGCACGCGCAGGCGTTGCTGGATGGGGCCCATGGAGCGCTTCAAGCTCTGCAAGAAGACGACGCGGGAGCCGTTTCCGCACTGACCCACGCACATTCGCTGCTTCAGGCGCAAGAACACATTGAGCCAGAGTTCGCCAATCTCGCCGATATCCTGGCGTCGAGTCTGGCGCAGACGACCGACGTGGTGCATTCTCTGCACACCTATTTACGCCATGCGGACATTGACCCCCAACGTTTGGCAGAACTGGACGAACGCATGTCCTTGTGGATGAGACTGGCTCGCAGGTACAAACGCCCTCCTGCAGAACTGCCCGCTCTGCTCAAGGACTGGAAAGCATCCATGCGCCAGCTTGATGCCGCCACCGATCTGGAAAAGCTGCAAGCCAACGAATCCGCCAGCGCCAAGGCGTACCATGCGGCGGCGCGCGCACTGTCTCTGGCTCGCGCCAAAGCAGCACCAAAGCTCTCCGTGTCCATCTCTCAGGCCATGCAAGGTCTCGGGATGGAGGGCGGCAAATTCGAGGTGTCAGTGACGAAGGCGTCGGAGCCCTCTCCCGACGGGATCGATGATGTCGTGTTTTTGGTGGCAGGACACCCCGGCATGACCCCCAAGGCGGTCGGCAAAGTCGCCTCCGGCGGGGAGTTGTCCCGCATTTCGCTGGCGATCGCAGTCACAACCAGTGAATTGGGCTCCGCCCCCACACTCATTTTTGACGAGGTGGACTCCGGCGTGGGTGGCGCAGTCGCCGAAACCGTGGGACGTTTGATGCAGCAGCTGGGACGCGACCGCCAAGTGCTGGCAGTAACTCACCTGCCCCAAGTAGCAGCATGTGCGCATCACCACCTCAAGGTGGCAAAAAACAAAAGCGCTCAAGGCACAACCAGCACCGTGCTGGTTGTGCAGCAAGACGAGCGTGTGGCAGAAATCGCCCGCATGCTGGGTGGGGAGCGCGCTACCGAGACCACGCTGGCGCACGCGCGTGAAATGCTGGGCACTGCGACTCCGGCATTGGTCGCGGCGCCTACCCCACCCGCTCCCTCCTCTAACGCCGCTAGGAAACGCTGATGGCCCTTGAAATTGTTGTCATCACGGGCATGTCGGGATCTGGAAAATCCGTCGCCTTGCACGCACTGGAAGATGCTGGCTACTACTGCGTAGACAACCTGCCGCCGGAGCTACTGCCAGCCTTCGTAGAGCTCGAACACAAACACCATGGCAACCGCGTAGCCATTGCAGTGGATGTCCGCAGCGCAACGTCCTTGCATCAAGTGCCTCAAGAGTTGAGCCGTTTGCGCAGTCAGGGCGTGGCCGTCAAATCCCTTTTTCTGGATGCCACGATTGATACCCTGGTGCGGCGTTTCTCCGAGACGCGCCGCCGCCATCCCCTGTCGCACGACGACCTCCAGCAAGGACGCAGGGCCTTAGTTCAGATCATTGAGCTGGAGCGGGAGTTGCTGGCTGAACTGCGCGAACAGTCACACGTGATCGACACCAGCACCATCCGCGCCTCCCAGTTGCAAAGTTATGTCAAAGG
>NZ_QAIM01000611.1:0-2644 GCF_003061035.1 Acidovorax sp. HMWF018 | reverse complement strand
CCCCGCGACAAGATGTACGGCGTGTGGTGGGCTGGTGCCGAGCCCGATGTGCGTGACGTGGGTGAAGGCGCCAAGGGCTACAACGCGCTGGCCCTGAACACCTCGGGCCAGCAGCCCAAGGTGATCCAGGACATCCTGAAGAACGTGCACGACAAGGGCCAGGGCACGGGACCCAAGGACGAAGTGGGCTCGGTGCTGTACACCCGTGGCGTGATCATCCAGATGCTGGCCGTCGAATCGGTGCGCCGCGCGCAGGAGCGTTTTGGCAAGGGCAAGGTCATGACTGGCGAACAAGTGCGCTGGGGCATGGAAAACCTGGCCCTGGACCAGAAGAAGCTGGACGCGCTGGGCTTTGGCGGCGTGATGCGTCCGCTGTCCACCAGCTGCGCCGACCACATGGGCTCCACCTGGGCGCGCGTGCACACCTGGGATGGCAGCAAGTGGAACTTCTCGTCCGACTGGTACCAGGCCGATGAGCAGATCCTCAAGCCCATGGTCAAGGCCGGTGCGGACAAGTACCTTGCCGACAAGAAGATGACGCGCCGGGATGCGGCGGACTGCCAGAGCTAAGCACATCCCCCTGAGCGGCTTTGCCGCTTCCCCCTTCTCTCTTAGCGCTGCGCGCTGCGGGAAGGGGGGCGCCGCCAGCGCGGCGGGGCGGCCCTTGCGCGGTGGCACTGGCCGGGGCAGCGACCGTTTCAAGGGCCAATGAACAGCGGTTGCCTCTTTGGCAGCCGCCAATCCAAAGGGTTGTGCAACAACCCTTTGGATTGGTACAGGAAGGCAACACCATGGACTCCAACAGCAATATCGTTCTCAACGTCAACGGCATCGAGGTCATCTACAACCACGTGATCCTGGTGCTCAAGGGCGTCTCGCTGCAGGTGCGCGAGGGCTCCATCGTGGCCATTCTGGGCGGCAATGGCGCGGGCAAGACCACCACACTGCGCGCCATCTCCAACCTGCTGCAGGGGGAGCGCGGCGCGGTCACCAAGGGCTCCATCGAGCTGCGTGGCGAGCGCATCGAGAACCTGTCGCCCGCCGACCTGGTGCAGCGTGGCGTGGTGCAGGTGATGGAGGGGCGGCACTGCTTTGCCCACCTGACGATCGAAGAGAACCTGATGACAGGCTCCTACACCCGCACCAGCAAGGCCGAAATCGCGGCCAACCTGGAGAAGGTCTACAACTACTTTCCGCGTCTCAAGACGCGCCGCACCTCGCAGGCGGCGTACACCTCGGGTGGCGAGCAGCAGATGTGCGCCATCGGCCGCGCGCTCATGGCCAACCCCAGCATGGTGCTGCTGGACGAGCCCTCCATGGGCCTGGCACCACAGATCGTGGAGGAGGTGTTCAACATCGTGAAGGACCTGAATACCAAGGAGAAGGTCACCTTCCTGCTGGCCGAGCAGAACACCAACATGGCCCTCAAGTACTCGGACTACGGCTACATCATGGAAAGCGGCCGCGTGGTGATGGACGGCGCCGCGAGCGACCTGGCCAACAACGAGGACGTCAAGGAGTTCTACCTGGGCGTGGGCGGCGGCGAGCGCAAGAGTTTCAAGGATGTCAAAAGCTACAAGCGGCGCAAGCGCTGGTTGGCTTGAGGAGCCCCCTGTGGCGCTGCGCGCCTTCCCCCTGAGGGGGACGCACCCGGTGGCCTGGCAAAGCCAGTTCCACGGGTGCGCTGGTGGGTTAGCGCGGGCGACCAGGGCCGTGTTCTTTTTCAGACCTCGAACGGAATCACTCTCAATTTCATAGCTGCTTACGCTTGATCGAAAAGCGCTAGAGGCATATTTCACTCAAACAACCTCACAAGGAAACCCAGGCATGAGCACGTTCTATGACGCCCTGGAAACACGCAGCCCCGCAGAGCGCGAAGCGGCGCTGATGGCTGCGCTGCCGCAGCAGATCGCCCATGCCCAGAAGGCATCGCCCGCTTTTGCCGGCATCCTGGCTGGTGTGGATGCCACCACCATCACCGGCCGCGCAGCCCTGGCGCAGCTGCCCGTCACGCGCAAGTACGAGCTGCTGGAGCGCCAGCAGGCAGGCCGCGCGGCCAACGTGTTTGGCGGGTTCAGTGCGCTGGGCTTCGGGCCGGGTATGACCCGGGTTTTTGCCAGCCCCGGCACCATCTACGAGCCCGAGGGCACGCGTCGGGACTACTGGCGCATGGCGCGCGCGATCCACGCAGCGGGCTTTCGCAGCGGCGAGTTGATCCACAACAGCTTCAGCTACCACTTTGTGCCTGCGGGTTCGATGATGGAAACCGGCGCCCACGCGCTGGGCTGCACCGTCTTCCCCGGTGGCACGGGCCAGACCGAGCAGCAAGTGCAGGCCATGGCCGAGCTGCAACCTGCGGGCTACATCGGCACGCCCAGTTTTCTGAAAATCATCGTCGAGAAGGCTGCAGAGATGGGCGTGGCGCTGCCCACCGTCACCAAGGCCCTGGTGTCGGGCGAGGCCTTCCCGCCCTCGCTGCGCGACTGGTTTGCCGAGCGTGGCATCGCGGGCTACCAGTGCTATGCCACCGCCGACCTGGGCCTGATTGCGTATGAAACCTCGGCCCGCGAAGGCCTGGTGCTGGATGAAGGCGTGATCGTCGAGATCGTGCGTCCCGGCACGGGCGACCCCGTGCCCGAGGGTG
>NZ_QAIM01000610.1:0-1004 GCF_003061035.1 Acidovorax sp. HMWF018 | reverse complement strand
TTGTCTTGATCTGCGGCCATTGCCAAGGTCTGCTGCTTCATCTGCGGATAACGTTTGACCCCTCTCAATGGTGGACCTTAATCAGCGTTGCCCTAATGCGCGGCTACGTGCAGTTGGGCACCAGTGCGCGCTTTGTGCTGCTGGCGCTGGCCAGTGGCGTGCCCTTCAATGGCATGTTCCTGTACGTTCTCTCGGCCCCAGCATTTCTTGGCGATCACCTGTCGCTGGCGCCTACGCAGTTTTTCTGGTTTTTTGTCCTGACCATCTCGGGGATCATGGGCGGTGCGTGGCTCAGTGGACGGCTGGCAGGGCGTATCCCGCCCAAGCGCCAGATCCGCCACGGATTTGTCATCATGTTTTCGGTGGCTGTGTTGAACCTGGTCGCCAATCTGCTGTTCACTCCCCACGCCTGGTGGGCTCTGGCGCCCATTGCGGTCTTCTCTTTTGGCTGGGCACTGATGGTGCCGGTGGTGACGCTGCTGGTGCTGGACCTCTACCCGGAGCGCCGAGGCATGGCCTCATCCATGCAGGCGTTTGTCGGCTCTTCGGCCAATGGCCTGGTGGCAGGCGTCATCGCTCCGCTGGTGATGCACTCTACCGTTTTGCTGGCGCTGTCATCACTCCTGATGTTGTGCATTGGCATGCTGTCCTGGATCTGTCTGCACCATCGCTGGCCCGAGATCGGGCGTACGCCGGTCCACCTCTGATCAATACCCGACTGATCAAGGACTGGGTTGCCGCCGGTCCACGTTTTTTTGCTGGTAATAGCGGTTCTTCTCCGCATACATCGCCTGGTCTGCGCGATGGATCGCTGCTTCTACCGCATCTCCAGACTGGCAACAGGCAATCCCCATCGCCAGGCTGAGATGCTGGCCAGGGTAGAACTGGTTGTTGAGTTCGAGCATCGACAAAATGCGTTCCTGCAAAGCCATGGCTCCGCGCTCATCCGTGCCCGGCAACAACACCGTGAACTCGTCACCACCAATGCGGGCTGCGCAGGCCGG
>NZ_QAIM01000609.1:0-3130 GCF_003061035.1 Acidovorax sp. HMWF018 | reverse complement strand
GACCTGGACGACGTGATCGTCGGCTGCGTGCTGCAGTGGGATCAGCAGCACGGCAACCTGGCCCGCCATGCCGTGCTGGCGGCGGGGCTGCCCGAATCCGTCCCGGCGGTGACGGTGGACCGGCAATGCGGCTCCGGCCAGCAGGCGGTGAGCTTTGCAGCACATGGCATCCAGGCCGGTGCCTACCAGTTGGCCATTGGCGGCGGGGTGGAGTCGATGTCGCAGGCGCCGCTGCCGCCGTCGTTCAAGCCCGGCGCGCCGCTGGGCTCGCAATACAGCCCGCGCGAACTGGCGCGCTACCAGGACAACCCGCTGATACCGCAAGGCGTGTCGTCGGAGTTGCTGAACACGCGCTTCGGCCTCACGCGCGAGACCCTGGATGCCTCCGCCGTGCGCAGCCACAAACGCGCCGCCGAGGCGATTCAGGCCGGTCGCATCAAGGATCAACTGGTGCATCTGACTGAGGATCCGGCCGACCCGAACAGCCCCGTCGTCGCCGCCGACGAGGGCGTGCGCCCCAACTCCGACCCCGAGAAGCTGGCCACGCTGAAAGCCGTGTTTGCCGCCGACGGCGCCACCACTGCCGGTAATTCGTCGCAGATCAGCGATGGTGCCGCCGCGCTGCTGATGGCCAGCCGCGCCTATGCCAAGAAGCACGGCCTGAAGCCGCGCGCGCGCTTCGTCAGCACGGCAGTGGCCGCCGCCGACCCGGTGATCCAATTCACCGCCGTGCTCGACTCCACCCGCAAGGCGCTGAAGGAGTCGGGCCTCACCATCAACGACATCGACCTGTTCGAGGTCAACGAAGCCTTTGGCGGCGTGCCGTTGATGTTCCAGAAGGAATTCGGCATCCCCGACGACCGCCTGAACGTCAACGGCGGCTCGATGGCCATCGGCCATCCGCTGGGCTCCACCGGCGCGCGCATGCTCACCGACCTGTTGTACGAACTGGAGCGCCGGGGCGCCCGCTATGGCCTGCAGACCATCTGCGAGGCGTCGGGCACGGCCAACACCACCATCATCGAGCGGCTGGCATGAGCGGGGCCACCATGAGCGAAACCAGCGAAGTGCTCGTCAGCCGCGAAGGCGCCGTCGTCACCCTGACCATCAACCGCCCGCGCGCGAAGAACAGCCTGAACGGCGCGGTGTTTGCGGGCCTGTCCGCACAGTTGGCGCAACTGCGCGACGACGATGCCGTGCGGGCCGTCGTCATCACCGGCGCCGAGGGCGTGTTTTGCGCCGGTGCCGACATCACGGCGTTTGACGTGCTGCGCGCCACGCCGCTGCTGGGCGACCGCTCGGCGACGGGCTGGGACTTCTTTGCGGCGCTGGGGCGTTTTCCCAAGCCCGTCATCGCGGCGGTGGAAAAGCTCGCGCTGGGCGGCGGCACCGAACTGGCGCTGGCCTGCGACATCGCCATCGCCGGCGAGTCCGCCAAGTTCGGCGTGCCGGAAGTCAAGCTGGGCGCCATCCCCGGTGCGGGCGGCACCCAGCGCCTGGTTCATGCCATCGGCAAGTCCAAGGCCATGGCCCTGCTGCTGACTGGCGATTTCATGGACGCCCGCAAGGCTTGCGACGTCGGCATCGTGGCCGAAGTGACGGCGGACGGCCAGGCCCTGCCGACGGCGCTGGCGATGGCCCGCCGGATTGCGGCCAATTCGCCGCTGGCCGTGGCGCTGGCCAAGGATGCGGCCCTGGCCAGCTTTGAAACCCCGCTCGCCCAGGGCCTGGAGCATGAGAAGCGCAATTTCGTCGTCGCCTTGCGTTCCGCCGACAACCTGGAAGGGCAAGCCGCATTCCTGGCCAAGCGCACCCCCCAATTCACCGGCCAATAGCGCCCGTCCGTCACCTCACAAGGAAAAACCATGCAACTCAATTCCGACATTTCCGCCGTCATCACCGGCGGGGCTTCCGGCCTGGGGTCTGCCACGGCCCGGCGCCTGGCCAGCCATGGCGTCAAGGTCGCCATCTTCGACATGAACGAAGCCGTCGGCCAGGCGCTGGCCAACGAGCTTGGCGGCGTTTACTGCAACGTGGACGTGACGTCCGAGGAGCAGGTGGACGCCGCCTTCGCCAAGGCCCGCGCCGCCATCGGGCAGGAGCGCATCCTGGTCAATTGCGCCGGCACGGCCGACGCCGCCAAGACCGTCAGCCGCGACAAGAAGACCGGCGAAATCCGCCCGAGCCCCACGGATCGCTTCAACCGCATCGTGCAGATCAACCTGGTGGGCACCTTCCGTTGCATCGCCAAATCAGCCGCGGGCATGTTGACGCTCGCGCCGCTGGCCGACGGTGATCGCGGCGTCGTGGTCAACACCGCTTCGGCGGCCGCCGTGGATGGCCAGGTCGGCCAGGCCAGCTACGCCGCCAGCAAGGCCGCCGTCATGGGCATGACCCTGCCCATCGCGCGCGACCTGATGGACGAAGGCATTCGCGTCAACACCATCCTGCCGGGGCTGTTCGGCACGCCCCTGCTGAAAAGCCTGCCCGACCCCGTCCAACAGGCCCTGGCCGCTTCCGTGCCCTGCCCCAAGCGGCTGGGCGAGCCCGACGAGTACGCGCAGGCGGTCGAGTTCCTGGTCACTTGCGGCTACATGAACGCTGAGTCCATCCGCGTGGATGGCGCCCTCCGCATGGCGCCGCGCTGACGCCTTGAGCCGTTGAAGAGCTGCGGATAGCCGTCGCACGCCGTCGTGAGCACTCGCCATGATTGACCTGCATTACGCGCCCACACCCAATGGCTGGAAGATCTCCATCCTGCTGGAGGAACTGGAGCTTCCCTATACGGTGATTCCGGTCAACATCCGCGCTGGGGAGCAATTCAGGCCGGAATTCCTGGCGATCAGCCCGAACAACCGCATTCCGGCCATCGTGGACCATGCGCCGCTCGACGGCGGCGGCCCGCTGTCGGTGTTCGAGACCGGCGCCATCCTGGTCTATCTGGCCCGTAAAGCCAACCGGTTCCTACCCACGGATCTGCGCGGCTTCACCCAGACCATGCAATGGGTGATGTGGCAGGTGAGCGGGCTGGGACCCATGCTCGGCCAGCATGGCCACTTTGCGCTGTATGCACAAGAAAAGATCGCCTACGCCATCGAGCGCTACCGCGACGAAGCGGCGCGGCTGTACC
>NZ_QAIM01000608.1:0-1761 GCF_003061035.1 Acidovorax sp. HMWF018 | reverse complement strand
TGTGACCACCCACATATCGGCCACCTTTGCCGCTGCGGCCCTTGCCACCGACCCGCTTGCTGCCAGCACGGGCCTTGGTTTCAAAGAAAGTCGATGAGCCCGACGCCGCAGATAAAGACAGGTCCGAGCCCGACAGAGGCTGAACCGGTGCTGCGCTGGCGATGGTGGATGCGCCGAGGAAGAGCGCGAACAATGCTGTCTTCATTTTTCTCCTTGGTTGATTGTATCTGAATGCTACGCAAAACAGAGCATCGATGCCAACTCAAAATTGCAGTGTTTGCGCTGTATCAAACGTAGCTAGTTACTTGCGCGATCAGGATCGTGCCCACAAGGCTACTTGATTTGACAGCTTCAGGCTGGTTGCCGTCGCTCAGTTTTGGCCTGCCAATGTCGGTAGTTGCCGATACCCGACCTTCGTTCACCATCCTCGACTGGCGCCAGAAAACATAGGGTAACGTGCACCTGCAGTCCTTCTAGACGGCGGATCACGGCTCAAAGGGGGCTCTGAGCTGAGTGCTATCTCGCCCTCAGAGTCCTACCCAGCGCAAAAACCGAATTCGGAACATTTCCAGTAGGGAGCTGCCGCTCTGGATGGAGTGGGCGTCTTTTGGGGGCAGGCGCTGACGGGCGCAGTCCTTCCTTGATGTCCCCCTTTTCAAGATGCTCTCTCACCACATCGGCCAGAGAGACGGACTGCAGATAGTCATCCACGGTTTGATGGAATGCTCGCCACAGATCATGGGTTATTGCCCCTTGCCGGGCGTTCATCGAGTCACGCTCGCAGGACACACCTCTTAGTTCCCCTTGCTCGGAGGCCCTTGCGATGTCGGCAACGGTGATGTCGGACGCGTTCCGAGCCAATTTGTATCCACCACCTGGCCCTCGCGTGCTCGCGACCAGTCCTGCTTGACGCAGCGCGCTGAACAGCGTTTCAAGGTAAGACAGTGAAATACCTTGCCGCTTTGCAATGGTAGACAGCGCAACGGGCCCATGGACGTCACGTACAGCGACATCCGCAATAGCAATGAGCGCAAACCTGCTTCGTGTCGTCAGACGCATGCATTGCTCCCTTCATGGTGCTGTTTCACGGTATCAGTCTGATCGTTGTCTAGTACCGAATCACGCATCAGTACAACCCTTCTCTACCATTCGCAGAATCCTGGCCATCCCGATGGCCTGCGCCCATTCCTGGGCTGCCAGGACCGTGGTCTCGCCCTCGGAGGCTGGGCGGGCGGGTTTGACTTCAACATCGAACGTCTCGTCTGTCTTGTTCGTTGCCACCTTGACGCTTGCACCAAGAAGCGGGATATCGATGGCCGGACGCGGACCTGCCGCACCATCGACATCGATGCGCAAAACACAACCAGGAAGGAGGTCGTAGCTCCACTGGCGTTCGGGGTGGGCTTCTTCGCCAATCGCGTTCATGGAGGCGAGGCGCTGGTCTTGGGTCATGTCCAGCGGGTCAATGGCAGGTATTTCGTGCTGCGGGTAGCCATCCATACACGCAGCGCTCGAGAACACGGCCAACATTGCAAACAACAGGCGCCAGCCCTGCCACGACGTCTTGCGGCAAGTGCCAGTCAGCATGATGCCGCTGGACAGTTGCAGTCTCACGATGGCATCTCCTGCAGGGCCTCAGCCTTTGCTGTCTGGGGAACGCGTGTCGCCAGGATCTTGTCGATGGTCTTGCCATCCATGTCCACCACTTCCAGCTTCCAGTCCTCCCACTGCACGGTGTCGGTCACCTTGGGCAGGCGGCCG
>NZ_QAIM01000095.1:0-5802 GCF_003061035.1 Acidovorax sp. HMWF018 | reverse complement strand
TATTAATCATTTATTTGATATAAACAATAAATATAAAACATCGCCATACCGCCCAGACAATGCCCTCATCCCCCTACCCCGTTGGCAACATGCGGCAGGTTCAGATCCGTCTGCTGCAGGGCATCCTGTCAGCCAATGTGGCTTTTGAGTTGCTGTTGCTGGCGGTGGGCACTACCGGGCTGGTTCCCTCCCCAGGGTCGTGGAACCTTGCCCTGGGAACTGGCACCGCGGTCATGATGGCGCTGTGGTGGGCCTTGCGCTGCTGGCCGCGGGTCTATGTTCCGGTGGCACTCATCCAGACCTCCATCGGGCTGGCATTGTTCACCTATGCCCTGTGGCAGCCCCTGGGGCACGAGCTGCGCGCCGTGTGGTTCCTGATCGGAGTGGGCGCGGCATATCTGCTGCTGGGGCGGGCCGCGGGCGTCTGCTATACCGTCCTGACACTGGCGCTGGTAGTGGGTAGCAACGGCATGCAGAGCGCGCCGTATTCGCTGCATGCGCTCATCATCTTCACACTGGCGCTGTCGCTGAGCAGTTTGTGTTTTTACCTTTTCGTCGGTGAAGCCCTCCGCCTGTACCGGCACCTGTCCGAGCGGGACCAGCAGTACACCTTGCTGACCGAGGGCGCCGAAGAGGTCATCTGGCGGATCAACCCCGACATGACGGTGGCGTACGTGAGCCCCGCCGACGAACGGGCGCGCGGCGTGCCCGCCCGCGACGTCATCGGAAGATCCATCTTCAAGGCCCTGACGCCCGAGGGTGCCGAGGCACTGAGACAGGCAGTGCGCGAGCGGCGGCAACTGCTGACGCTGCCCATGCGCTGTGCCAATGGCAGCGTCCGCTGGTTCGAGATGTCCAGCCGCCTGTACCGCGACGCCTCGGGCCAGCCCGCCGGCTACCACAGCATCGGCCGCGACGTGACCGCCCGGCGGGAGCTGGAGCAGGCATTGCAGGCCGAGCGCGAGCATCTGGAGGCCCGGGTCAAGGAACGAACGGCGGCGCTGTCTCTCGCCAAGGAAGCCGCAGAGGCTGCCCTGCGCACCAAGAGCATCTTTCTCGCCAACATTGGGCACGAGCTGCGTACCCCCATGACGCTGATCCTGGGGATGACCGAACTGGTGCGCAACCGCTCGCAGGATGAGCGCCTGAAGCCCGTGCTGAACAACGTGATGGATGCGGCCAAAGGCCTCATGCGCATGCTCAATGACCTGATCGATCTGGCTGCGCTGGAAACACGCCAGGTAGCGTTCCAGTTTGCGCCGCTATCGGTCCCAGAGCTGGCGGCAGATGCGGTGCAACTGCTGGAGCCGCAGGCGCGCCAAAAAGGCTTGCAGATCTTCCTGGCTCTCGATGGCGTGGGCACCGACGCCAGCCACGTGGGGGACGCAGACCGTATTCAGCAGGTGCTGGTCCACCTGCTGGACAACGCCGTGAAATTCAGCCTCTCGGGTCACATCCAGCTGACCCTGGAGACCGAGCAGGACACACCTGATGCGACGGTGTGGCGGCTGCGCGTGACGGACGAGGGGATTGGCATTGCGGCCGGTGACCAGCACCGCATCTTCACGTTGTTCGAACAGGTCGACGGGTCATCCACGCGCAGCTTTGAGGGTGCAGGACTGGGGTTGGCGCTGTGCAAACGCCTCGTCGAGGGCATGGGGGGCAGCCTGGGGGTGGAGAGCGAACCGGGCAAGGGCAGCAGCTTTTGGGTGTCGCTGCCGCTGCCCAAGGTCACCTGATACGGTTCCAGCACCAATACGCGTGCTCACAGCACAGGTGGCATGTAACCGGTGCACCCTTACGGTTCAGGCTGTTCAGGCAGTCCGTGTCGAGGGCGCACGCCGCTCTGCCAGAGCGAACGCCGAAGTCAGCGCTGCAAACTCGTCCTTGGCCACGGTGCCATCGGCGTTACCCGCACGGTCCATCACCTGCAGCACGGCTTGCGCAAACGGATCGCTGCCCGCCTGCTGGCCTTTGGTGCGGGCCAGCCCCTTGAGGAATTCATCGTGGGTGATGACACCATCCTTGTCCGCGTCAAAGCCCGCCGTGAGCTGCTGCTTCTGATCCTCGGTGGCACCAAACCGGGTCAGCAACGCCTGGAAATCGTCCTTGGACACGGCCCCTGCCGCACGGCCACCGGGCAGTGCTGCAGTGGCCTGGCCGGAAGAACGCCCCACGGTCATCCCAGTGCCAGAAAGCTGGCCCTGGGTGGCCAGAGCGCCCTGCCCGGCCATCCCCGCCAGCGTCTGCGCCTCGGGGCTGAGCGTGAGCACGGCCGAGGGCTCGGGCGACGCCGCCTCACCCCCACGCCGCGCGGACGCCTTGCCCGCGCCACTGGAGGCCGCATTGAAAATCATCGACGCCACCGATGCGAGGCCGGAAATGAGAGGGGACATCGCCATGAACTCCTGTGTGGCGACAGCCCGGTACCTTTGACCTGTCCGCAAGTCACCGCATCGCCCAGATGCACCAAGGGTAGCGGGCAGCAGCCCGTACGGTGGGCGAATAAGCCAACAGTTTTCACGCCAGTTTTGCGAATGGACAGCGGGCTGGAGGCTGCGCGCCCGGCAGTCGCACGCGATCCTAGGCACTCCCTCTGCCCGGTATCACCACCCGAATGCAGGTGCCCCCACCCGGACGCTGCAGCACCAGCAAGTCACCGCCCGCCATCTGCGCACGGTGGTTCATGCCTGCCACCCCATGGCCTCCCAGCGGGCTGCCTTCGCCAGCGTGAAGCAGCATGCCGCGCCCGTTGTCGCTGACCTCGGCACACCAGGACTCGGCACCCGCACGGTAACGCACACCCACCGCGACCTCGGTGGCGCCCGAATGCTGCAACACGTTGCTCAATGCCTCCTGAACAATGGCAACCAGGTGCATGGCACTGTCGGCATACGGAAAACTGGACAACGGCGGAATTTGCACATCCCACACCATGCGAACGCCACGTCGATCAAGCACGGGCTGGATGCGGTGCCGAAGCCGGGCCAGGCGGTCAGCAAATGGCTCGTCCGCCGCATCCATGGAGTCCACCACGAGTCGCAGGTCCAGCATGCACTTGTCGAGCAGCGAACGGAGTTCACGCACTGCGGGCGGCTCGGTTTCCAGCAGCGCCATGGCAAAGACCAGTTGTGCGCCCAGGTTGTCATGCAAGTCCTGCGCAATGCGCCGCCGCTCCGCCGTCACCTCGGCACTGGCGCGCAGCCGCAGCCGGGGGCGCCACTGCAGGGCCCGCGGCAATTGCACCAGCAGCAGGGCCCCCAGGCCCACCGAGATCACCAGGGCGGCCAGCTCCCACCATTGCCGATCCGACGGCCTCTCCTCGTCATAGCCATAAAACGCCATCGCAAGGAGCGCCCATTGCAGCAGCCACATGCACATGCAAGCGATGGCGAACAACGGGGGACGTGTGCGAAACACCGCTCAATCCTGGCTTTCTAGGTGGCGTGGGCAACCGAGAGCACACCTGGTGACAGAACATCCCACACACGCGGCAGCAACCACCTGCATCACTCCGTCAAAAGAGCCCCCGCAGCGAGGCGAAGCGCACCGCCTGGGCACGGGTGCGCACCTGCAACTTGCGGTAGATGTTGCGCAAGTGGGTGTTGACCGTCATGCTGCTGATGAGCAGGCGCGCCCCCACCTCGGCGCTGGTGTAGCCGCTGGCCACCATGCGCAGGATTTCCTTTTCCCGTGTGGACAGCCGATCTGCCTCATCGGGCTGCCGTCGCTTGTTTTCGGCCGAATGGGTGCGGTCAAACCGCTGCAGCAACCGCCGCGCCAGGTTGGGGGTGATGGAGGCGCCACCATTGGCCACCTGCAACACGGCTTGCGAATAGTTGCCGAACCACGAGTTCTTGCCCACATACCCCGTGGCCCCCAGTTCGAAGGCCCGCAGGACCTGCTCGTCGTTTTCCATGACCGAGATCACGACCGTCTGGGCTGATGGGCGCACAGGCTTCACGTAGTGCAACAGGTCAAAGGCGTCACCGTCGCCCAGGTTCAGGTCCACCAGGAGCACATCAAAATCGTGATTCTTGATGGCTTTGCGCCCCTCGCGGACACTGCCCGCCTGCGCCACCAGCAGCGTGCGGGCATCGGCCATGAGCTCCTGTGCAATCACCAGGCGGATGTGCGGATCGTCGTCCACCAGCAAGACCCGCACCGGGTTGGCCTCCTGCCCAGTGAGGAAGGCGGGCCAGACCGATGGCGGATTGGAATAGGTTTCAAACCGGCCCGACGGAAGCGATGCAAGGTCGCGCGCACTCTGCTTTGAAAGCAACGCTGAAGACGTCAACGTTTGCGACGGTGTATCAACCTGCCAACTGCTGCTCATGGGTGAACTCCTGCGGACGTGGTGGTGGGCCCCGATGGACTGGGTCTTTCGGTGGACGCATCTGCATGCAACTCTTGCGTTCACATGCATGTTCTCCAACGCACTCATGCCCCTCTGTACGGCAGCGCACACAGTGCGCCAAATAAATTTCAAGGTCCAAATATATTTGGCAATGTTGCCCAAGTAGCAATTGGTTACTACCTGACTTTCTTCGGCCGATCTCATGTGGTGCGGGCGGCCAAGCCGCGCTGGCAAAGGCTTTGCGCGGGTCCAAGGGTTGAACCGCTCCGCTGTATGAGGTAGCCCGCCCGGCGTATTCGCACGAATCGCATCGGCTCGCACACTGAACTCCGACAGCGCCTAACGGCCACCGGTTCTCAAAAAAACCAGGCCTGAAAGCGCCGTCCAACCCCCTCTGCACCGCAGGTTCGCTGCGGTTGCAGCCAGTGTAGAAGTCATCCTTGAAGGATCTGTCATGAAAACCCTTGCTTTCATCACGCTCAGCGTCATCGCCTCCGCCGCCATGGCCACCGGTCCGGTCCCTTCCACTCCGGACATCACCATCACCGGCAATTCCACGCAGTCGGTATCCCTGACGTCGGTGTCCGTCAACAACAACTCGACGGGCTCGAAGAGCGAAGCCTTCCAGAACCTGGCCTCCAACACCGGCAACGTCACCATCAGTGGCAATTCGACCCAGACGGTAACGGGCTTTGGCGGCAATCTGACCAACACCGCCAGCGGCAGCGAAGCCTACGCCAGCCAGAACCTGTCATCCAACGTGGGCGAAGTCACCATCATTGGCAACTCCAGCCAATTCACCTCGATGATCAACTCGTCGGTCAACAACCTCTCCAGCGGCAGCAACAGCAAGGCGGTGCAAAACATCGCCTCCAACAACGCCTGCTTCACCTGCCAGCCCACCAAGCCCGCCGGCTGGCCCTACTGAGATCGGCACCAGCTCGGCTGGTGAATAGACCTGCGAGGGTTTGATTCCGGCAGCACATCAGTGCCCGGATGAGTTCGTGCCAGGGGCACACCGGCAAGGCTGCAAACAGCAGCGCGGGTGGGCCCCTCATTCTCACCATAGGAGGTGTTCCATGAACACATGTTTTCTGGCGCCATGCGCAGCTTTGCTCACGGTCTGCGGCCTGATGCCAGGCCCCGGGTGGGCGCAGGCTCCCGGGGAAGATCCGGTCATCCTGACCAAGAAGCTCTCGGTCCAGATGCAGCCCACAGGGCCAGTGGCAGCCTCGACGGGACTGGACGGCAGCAACACCATGCCATCGTGGCTACGCGCCCGCATCGCCCGCTACGAAGCCAAGGCTTTCTCAGACGACACCACCGGAGTGCTGACCAACAACGACGTGGTCACCACTGCCAATGCACAGGGCATGCAAAAGACCTGCGTCCAGGAGGTGGGCAGCAACACCGTGTCTGCCAACACCACGGGATCGGCCAAGTAC
>NZ_QAIM01000607.1:0-1916 GCF_003061035.1 Acidovorax sp. HMWF018 | reverse complement strand
CACAGTTTCTTGAACATGTTGAAAACTCCAGAGAAAGGAATTGAAAAGAAACAAAAGACCGTTCAGGCGGCCTAGACCATGGCGGGCGTCCACTGCGGGACGGGTGTTGGGGCATGCACGGGTGCTGGTGGGGCACCCGCTGCATCCGACAGAATTTCGTCGGCGTGCACGCCATAGAGGCTGCGCAGCAGTGCGGGCGTGAGGGCCGCCGATGGGCCGTCGTACACCACCTGGCCGTGGTGCAACGCCACCACGCGGGGGCAGTATTTGATGGCCACATCTACCTGGTGCAGCGACACGATGACGGTGCAGCGGTCCTCGCGGTTGATGCGGGCCAGGATGTCCATGACCTTGCGCGAGGACTCCGGGTCGAGCGACGCGATGGGCTCGTCGGCCAGCACCACCTTGGCGCCCTGCACCAGCGTGCGGGCAATGGCCGCGCGCTGCTGCTGCCCGCCGGACAGGGTGGAAGCACGTTGTGCATGGCATTCGGCAATGCCCACGCGGTGGAGCGCTTCCAGCGCCAGTGCGCGCTCCTGCGGCTTGAACATGCGCAGCCAGCCGCGCCACCAGGGCGTGCGGTGCAGCAGGCCCACCAGCACATTCATCAACACCGGCAAGCGGTCCACCAGGTTGAACTGCTGGAACACAAAGCCCACCTGCGAACGCACCTTGCGGATGTCGCTGTGGATGCGCCCACCCTGCTGCACGCAGCGACCATCCACCTCGATCAGCGAATCGCTGGCCGCATCGGCCATCACCAGGCCCGCCACATGGCGCAGCAGGGTGGACTTGCCCGAGCCCGATGCACCAATCAGCGCCACCATCTCGCCGCGCTGCACGGTGAGGTTGATGTCGCGCAGGGCGTGTTTGCCGTTGGCGAAATGCTTGTTCAGTTGGTGGATGTGCAGTGCGGCGGTCATGGCAGCCTCCTGGGGGTTAAGTCGTCTAGACAACCGGAGTGTGGTAGTGGGGCGTGACAGTGCTTTGACAGTTGGGAGAAGTTTGGATGTCAGGAAAGACTTGCACGCGCTCTAAAGGACGCGCTGCCCTTCGCGCCACACCCCACGCACCACGGCCTGGCGGCCGCCATCGGGCAGCTCGGCCATGTGCACCTGCACCAAGTCGGCGCGCAGGCCGGGCGCCAGCGCGCCCCGATCCAGCATGCCCGCCGCCTTGGCCGGGTTGCGGGTGACGGTGGCCACGGCCTGTGGCAGGGGCAGGATGTCGTCCTGTACCAGCCGCATCACCGCGCTCAGCAGACTGCCGGGCACATAGTCGGACGAGAGGATGTCCAAGAGCCCCCTGCGCGCCAAGTCGGCCGCCGCCACGTTGCCCGAATGCGAACCACCGCGCACCACGTTGGGCCCGCCCATCACGGTGAGCAGCCCCCGCTCATGCGCAGCCTGGGCTGCGGCCAGTGTGGTCGGGAACTCCGACATCGCGGCCCCTTCGGCATGGGCCTGCTCCACATGGGCCACCGTGGTGTCGTCGTGGCTGGCCAGCGAGATGCCGTGTGTGCGGCAGTAATCCACAAAGTACGCACGGTGTGGCTCGGCATACTGCGCCTGCAGCGTGGCCGCGTGCGCCACCTGGCGCTCGAATTTCTCGGCGCTCCAGCCCTTCTTGCCGGTGTAGTAGGTGCGCGCCTGCTCGATGTTCTCCCACTGGCGCTGACCTGGGGTGTGGTCCATCAGCGAGATCAACGACAGGCGCGGGTGCCCGTGGAAGGGCTCGAACAGGTCGATGGTGTTGGGCGCAGGCAGCTCGCAGCGCACATGCAGGTGGTGGTCGGCCCGCAGCAGGTTGCGCTCGGTGCAGGTATCGATAGTGTCGAGCACGCGGTTCCAGGCGCTGCCGCGCAGGCTGTCCATATCGGCCTCGCCCACGCCCAGCGCATCCAGCACCGTGGTGAT
>NZ_QAIM01000606.1:14071-14462 GCF_003061035.1 Acidovorax sp. HMWF018 | reverse complement strand
GATCTCGGTGTACCGCTTTGACCCGCAGCAGGCGGGCCTGCTGGCTACCTTGTTTCTGGCCGGGGCGGTCGCGGCCAGCCTGCTGCTGGCGCCGTTCTTCCAGCTGCTGCGTGGGCGCAGCGTGGCTACCACAGGGTTTGCTGGCGCTGCCGTGGCATTTGCCGCAGCCTCCACCACGCAACAGTTTGCCTTGCTGGCCCTGTTGCACGGCGTTGCCGGGGTGGCTGCGGGCGCGGCCCTGAGCGTTACGCATGGCACCATCGCCCGCAGCCAGAACCCCCACCGCCTGTTCGCGCTGGTGGGCATGGCGCTGGGGGTGTTTGCCATCGTGTTCCTTGGCGGCACGCCGGTGCTGGTGGCGCAGCAGGGCGGGCCGGTGCTGTTCCAGGTG
>NZ_QAIM01000606.1:13871-14061 GCF_003061035.1 Acidovorax sp. HMWF018 | reverse complement strand
CGCCTTTGCCTGCCGCCGTCTGGTGGGGCGTGACAGGCATCGCGGCCCTGGGATTGGTGCAGTCCATGACCTTCAGCTTTCTGGAGCGCGTGGGCAGCGACCGTGGTTATGGCATGCAGGCGGTCACCGGGGTGCTCATTGCCCTGGGGGTGGTCAACCTCTTCCCTGCGGCCCTGGCGGCGGTGCTGGA
>NZ_QAIM01000606.1:13764-13861 GCF_003061035.1 Acidovorax sp. HMWF018 | reverse complement strand
TTTGCCGGTGTCATGGCGGTGGGGGCGATGACTGCGGCAGTGGCGTTTCCCGCGCCTGACATAGCGGGTGGTGCGGAGCGTTCACGGACGCCTGCCA
>NZ_QAIM01000606.1:0-13754 GCF_003061035.1 Acidovorax sp. HMWF018 | reverse complement strand
AAAGCGCTGGGCAGCCCGCAACGTGCTGCTGGCGGGACCTGCGCTGCAGGCTTTTCTGGTGGTGGTGATCATGAACTCGCCCGTGTTTGCACCCTATGCGGCGGCCGCCGCCGTGTTTGCGGCCGTGATGATCTTCACGCACACCTTTGCCTTTGGCGTGCTGGCGCGGCTGGACCCCAGTGGCCGTGCGCTGGCCGCGACTCCTGCCATGCTGATGTTTGGTGCGGCCATTGGTCCCATCCTCGGTGGCACCCTGGTCAAGGCCTGGGGCTATGGCAGCTTGGGGGTGGCCGCCTTGGTGATTGATGCAGTGGCGGTCTATGCATTTGCACGCATTCATCGTGCTCCGGGTACTGCAGTCGCAGTGAAAGGCATGGCATGAGCACGCCTTTTTCCTCAGTGCAGACCCAGCAGACTCGGCTCAGCCGCCGCGCCTGTCTGGTGGCGGCGGCAGCAGGCATGGCTGCGCCGTGGGTCCGCGCTCAGTCGGGGCGGCACATCACCTTCATCGTTCCCCAGCCTGCGGGCAACCCCAGCGACGTGTTCGCCCGAAAGCTCCAGACAGTGATGCAGCGCGAACTGGGCCAGACCATCGTCATCGAGAACCTGCCGGGCGCTGGGGGCTCCATCGGTGTGCAGCGCATGCTGAACGCGCCAGCCGATGGTGCAACGCTGGTCGTTGCGTCGCAGACCGAGCCCATCCTCACTCCCTTGTCACTGGCCAGCGCGCGCTACAAGCCCGAGCAGATGCGCGCCATTGGCACACTGGGGCGGACCAGCTACGTGCTGGCAGGCCGGGCCGACATGCCCGCCACCACCCATGCACAGTTGCTGGATATGGCGCGGCAAGCGGCGGCCGCAGGCAAGCCGCTGACCTTTGGGCACATCGGTCAAGGTTCGATGATCCACCTGATGGGGACGCAGTGGGCGCGCCTGTGTGGCGTGCCGCTGGTGCATGTGCCGTACCGGGGTGTGCCACCGGTCGTGCAAGACCTCATGGGCAATCAGATCGATCTGTCCTTTGTGCCGCTGGGCGGCGCAGCGCTGAACATGCTGGAGACGGGCAAGCTGCGCGCCTTCGGCAGCACCGCCGCCAAAGCGCCTGCGCTGCTGCCGCACGTCGCGCCCTTGAGCCAGCAGTCTGCAGCACTCAAAGGCTTTGAATACACCGCCTGGGGCGCACTGCTGGTGGCGCGTCATACCCCCGATGCGGCGGTGCATCGCCTGCACCAGGCCTTCGGTGTGGCCCTGCGCGACACCGAGGTCCAGAGCTTTCTGCGCGCCAATGGCACCGAGCCCCAGGAGCCTCTGTCACTGGCCGCCCTCGACAAGTTCTACCAATCCGAAATCCAGATTCACCAGGCCCTCGCCCGCACCGTGGGTGTGGTGCCCGAGTGAGCTGTGTACCCCCTGCCATGACCAAACCCCAACGCCGCTTCGTGGACCTTTCCATCTATCTGGAAAACGATGTCCTGTCCGACCCGCCTCCCCTGGCGCCCAAGATCACATACCAGAAGCACGCCGACACGCTGCCCGAGTTCATGGCCATGATCCCGGGCACCCGGCCTGAGGACTACCCGGATGGCGAAGCAGCTGCCGCCGAATGGGTGACGCTGACCACGCACAATGGAACGCACCTGGATGCGCCGTGGCACTTCCACTCCACGCAGGACGCGAAGAACGGCGGAGCCCGTCCCTCCATCACCATTGACGAGGTGCCGCTGGAATGGTGCTTTCAGCCGGGTGTGAAGCTGGACTTTCGCCACCTGCCCGATGGCTACGTCGCCACCGCCGCCGATGTGCAGGCCGAGCTGGCCCGCATCGGCCACACGCTGCAGCCGCTCGACATCGTGGTGGTCAACACCCGCGCTGGGTCGCGCTACGGGCACAAGGACTACCTGGGCGCGGGGTGTGGCATGGGCTACGAAGCGACGATGTACCTGCTGGAGCGCGGTGTGCGCCTCACGGGCACCGATGCCTGGAGCTGGGATGCGCCGTTTTCGTACACCGCCCAGCGCGTGGCCGAGACAGGCAACAAGGCCCTGATCTGGGAGGGCCACAAGGCGGGCCGCGACATCGGCTACTGCCATCTTGAGAAGTTGCACAACCTGGAGGCGCTGCCGACCACGGGGTTCACGATCAGCTGCTTCCCCCACAAGATCCGCGGTGCCTCGGCAGGCTGGACGCGCGCGGTCGCCATTTTTGAAGACTGAGGAGTCCGTTTATGGGTTTTCCATCCATCCACCGCGTGGTCACGGGCCACAACACTCAAGGCCGGGCCGTGGTCGCCAGCCAGGGGCCGCTGCCCACCGTGGTCGAGATTGCGGCCATTCCCGGTACGGTGTTCCATGAGGTCTGGAGCACATTGCAATCGCCCGCCGTCGTGGACAACGGCCCGGACCCTACGCTCGGTCCGCTGGTGCTGCCGCCCCCGCAGGGTGGCACGCGCATCCGGTTCGTGGACATTCCGCCCGATACGCCCGAGTTCCTCGCACGGGGTGCCGAGCGCATGCATGACGCCTTCAGCCAGATTGGCGATGCGGCCGCCTCCACGGTGAAAACCGACTCCCCCCACCCGCTGATGCACCGTACCGAATCGGTGGACTACGGCGTGGTGATTGAAGGCGAACTGACGCTGGTGCTGGACGAAGGCGAAGTGCCACTGCGCCCCGGCAGCGTGGTGGTGCAGCGGGGTACCAACCACGCATGGGCCAACCGTTCGGGCGCGCCGTGCCGCATGCTGTTTGTGCTGGTGGACGGGCGCTTTGATGAGTCAGTGGCCGCACCTGCCAAGGAGCAGCCATGAGCACGCGCCGTCAATGGCTGGGCGCTGCAGCGTCCGCAGCGGTGGTCCCCTGGGCGTGGGCGCAGGCCCCGTATCCCGCGCGCCCTTTGAGCTGGGTGGTACCTTACCCGGCCGGGGGCTTTGGCGACGCGATGTCGCGCCTGCTGGTGCAGAAGCTGGGAGAGCGCATGCAGCAAGCCGTGGTCGTGGAAAACAAGCCCGGAGGTGCCGCGCAACTGGCGGCCCAATACGTCAAGCAGCAACCCGCCGACGGCCACACCTTGCTGTACGCAGACATCGGCCCGCTGGCCATGTACCCGGCGCTGTATGCCAAACTGAGCTTCAGCCCCCTCAAGGACTTTGCGCCCCTGACGCGATTGTTCAAGTCGCCACTGGTCGTGGTCGTGCCAGCGGGCAGCCCGTTCCAGTCCCTGGCCGACTTGCTGCGCGCGGCGGCTGCAGGCGATGGCCTCAACTACGGCTCATATGGGCAGGGCAGTCAGCCGCATGTGTGGACCGAACAACTGCGCATCAAGACACGCTCGCGCATGACCCATGTGCCCTACCAGGGCGCAGCGCCCGCGCTGCAGGACCTGATGGCAGGGCGCCTGGACTTCATGTGCGATGTGGTGGCATCGAGCCTGCCGCTGGTGCGCGAAGGCAAGCTGCGGGCGCTGGTCAGCGTGGGCAGCGAACAGCGCCTGCAGGTGCTGCCCCAGGTGCCCACGCTGACCGAAGCCGGGCATGCGGACCTCGACACTCCGGGCTGGAACGGTGTGATGGTGCGCGCGGGCACGCCAGCGCCGGTGGTCGAAGTGCTGCACAAGGCGGTGGTGGCCGCGCTGGAGTCGCCCGAGGTGCTGGGCCGTTTTCGCCCGCTGGGCCTGGAGCCTGCACCGCTGGCGCCCGCTGCATTTGGCGAGTTCATCCAGAGCGAATCGCAGCGATGGGGCTTGGCCATTCGCCAAGCCGGGATCAAGGTCGAATGAGTCTCTTTGATCTGCAGGGTCGCACCGCCCTGGTTACGGGGGCCACCCAGGGCCTGGGTCTGGCGATTGCGCGCACCCTGGCCGAGCAGGGCGCCCGGGTGGTGGTCTCTGACCGCGATGCGCTGGCCTGTGAGCAGGTCGCTGCGTCGTTGCCCAACGCCATCGGTATCGCTGCCGACATGGCGGTGCCTGCGGCCATCGCTGCGCTGGTGGAGCGCGCCGGGCCGCTGGACATCCTTGTCTGCAATGCCGGTATCCAGGGGCCTGCGGGGCCTTTGGCCAATGCCAGCGATGCAGACTGGCAGCAGGTGTTTGACATCAACCTGTGCGCCGCAGCGCGGCTGTGTGCCTTGGTGCTGCCTGGCATGGCAGCGCGGGGCGGCGGCAGCGCGGTGCTCATCTCCAGCATCGCGGGCCTGCGCGGCAACCGGTCGATGGGCCTGTACGGGCTGACCAAGGCGGCGCTGGCCCAGTTGGCGCGCAACCTGGCTGTGGAATGGGGGCCCATGGGCGTACGGGTCAACGCCGTATCGCCCGGCCTCATCCGCACGCCGCTGGCTGAGCGGCTCATGGCCGACGACGCCTTCATGGCGCGGCGCATCCAGGCCACGCCGCTGCGGCGCGCCGGAGAACCCGAGGAAGTGGCTGGCGTGGTCGCCATGCTGGCCAGCCCCGCCGGGGCCTTTGTGACCGGACACAACCTGGTGGTCGACGGCGGCACCACCATCAGCGATGGGAGTTGAAACCATGCACGGCATACTGAACCGAAGAACCCTGCTGGCCAGTGCCTTGGCGCTGCCCATGAGCACCTGGGCAGCCACCTGGCCCTCACGGCCGTTGCGCATCGTCCTGCCGTTCGCGGCCGGAGGCAGTTCGGACCTGGTGGCCCGCCTGCTGGCCGACAAGCTGGGCCTGGCCCTGGGCAGCCCGGTGGTGGTGGAGTCGCGCGCGGGTGCCAACGGCATCATTGCCTCGGAGTCCGTAGCCCGCAGCACCGACGGGCATTCGCTGCTGTGGGTCAGCGCCGCTCACGCCATCAACGGCAGCCTTTACCCCCGGCTGCCGTATGACACGCAGCGCGACTTTGCCCCCGTAGCCCTGGTGGCCAGCCCCGGGCCTATGGTGATTGCCGTGCCTGCAGCCCTGCCGGTGCGCAGTCTTTCCGACCTGATGGACCTTGCCCGGCGAAAGCCTGGGCAGGTCAGCTACGCATCGGCCGGGGTCGGCAATGTGCTGCACCTGGCGGGCGAGATGCTGGCGCAGCAGGCCGGAGTGCAGTTGCTGCACGTGCCCTACAAAGGCGCTGCGCCCGCCCTCAATGATCTGGCGGCCGGGCAGGTGAACCTCATGTTCAACAGCGCCCTGGCCGTGGCCCCCATGGTCAAGGACGGGCGCATTCGCCTGCTGGCGCAGACCGGCGCGCAGCGCTCGCCTGCCTTGCCCTCCGATCTGCCCACCGTGGCCGAAACGCCGGGCCTGGCGGGCTTTCAGGTCACGGGCTGGTTTGGCTTGTTGGCGCCTGCAGCCCTTCCCACCGAGGCCATCGCGCGGCTCAATGCCGAATGCGTTCGCATCCTGGCCCAGCCCGAGCAGCGCGAAAAGCTGGCCCTGCTGGGCAGTGCCGATGCCCCCACCCAAAGTGCACGCGAGTTCGGCGCATTTCTGACGGCAGAGACCGACCGCTATGCCCGCGTGATCCGGGCGGCAGGGCTGCGATTGGAAACCCCTTCTTCTTGATTCTTCCTGATGGGACTGGCGATGCGATTTGCAACTCTGAAAGACGGCAGCCTGGACGGCCGCCTGGTACTGGTTTCTTCCACTGGCTTGCAGGCCGTCGAAACCGCCCCGATAGCGACCAGCTTGCTGGCAGCCTTGCAGAACTGGGATGCTGTAGAGCCCGCCCTGCGCGAGCGCGCTGCTGCGCTGGAGGCGGGCACGGCAACCGGCAGCTTTGCGTTCGATCCCGCCGCATGCAGCGCCCCTTTGCCGCGCAGCCCGCAGTGGCTGGATGCGTCGGCGTTCCTCAACCATGGCCGCTTGATGGAGCGCGCCTTCAACACGCCGCCCATTCCGCATTTCGACACGATCCCTGTCATGTACCAGGGCGCGAGTGACGACTTTCTGGGCCCGCACGATGACGTACCGATGCCCAGTGAGGCCGACGGCATCGATTTCGAAGGCGAGTTCGGCGTCGTCTGTGGCCCCGTGCCCATGGGCGTGACGGCCGAAGCGGCATTGAACTGCGTGCGCTTGGTCGTCCAGATCAACGACTGGAGCCTGCGCGCGCTGGGCCCGCACGAAATGAAGACGGGCTTTGGTTTCTTGCAAGCCAAGCCTTCCACCAGCTTTGCACCGCTGGCAGTCACCCCCGACGAGCTGGGCGATGCCTGGCAGGGCGGGCGGGTGCATCTGCGGCTGCATGTGGATTCCAACGGCCAATGGTTTGGCCACCCGCATGGCGGCGAAATGAATTTCAGCTTTGGCCAGCTCATTGCCCACGCCGCCCGCACACGGCGGCTCACGGCAGGCACCATCATCGGTTCGGGAACCGTGTCCAACCAGGTCCGCGATGCAGGCTCAGCCTGCCTGGCTGAGCGGCGTGTGATCGAGATCCTGGACGAGGGCGCTGCCAAGACGCCGTTCATGCGCTACGGCGATACCGTGCGCATGCAGGCGCGCTGGCCCGATGGTCGTGAGGGGCCTTTTGGTGTGGTGCACCAGCGCGTGGTGGCTGCAGGCACGGGGGCACGCTGATGCATGTGGTTGTCACCGGTGCCGGCGGGTTCATTGGTTCCGCCCTGGCCGAGCGGTTGCAGTCCGCCCCACTCGTGCCCGGTACGCCCTTGCGATTGACGCTGGTGGACCGCGTCGGGCCGGTTGCATCTTGCGCGCCGGGCGTGCAATGGCACATCGGTAGCTTTGCCGATCGCGCTTTGTTCGAAGCCCTGGAAGACGATCCGCCCGACTGCGTATTCCACCTGGCCAGTGTCCCGGGATCGCTGGCCGAGCGTGAGCCTGCGCTGGGCGTGCAGGCGAATTTGCTGGATACCGTGGCCTTGTGCGAAGGGCTGGCCCGCCCGGTGCGCGCAGGCCGGGCGCCCGTCCCACGGCTGGTGTTCGCCAGCTCGGTGGCGGTGTATGGCGCGCTGGGCGCCCAGGCGGTCGATGAGGGCCAGTGGCCGCAGCCCACGCTCAGCTACGGGATGCACAAGTGGATGGTGGAATTGCTGGTGGCGGACTACAGCCGGCGCGGCGATATCGATGGCCGTAGCCTCCGGTTGCCTGGCATCGTGGCGCGGCCCCCGGCAGAAACGGGCCATGGCTCCGCATTCATGAGCCAGATCTTCCATGCCCTGCGGGCGCGGCAGGCGTACATGTGCCCCGTGTCGCCGCAGGCCACGGCATGGTGGATGTCGCTGGGGTGCTGCCTGGATAACCTGGTGCATGCCGCACGCTTGCCCGCAGAGGGCCTGCCGGCCGAACGGTGCTGGCAACCCCCGGTGCTGCGCGCGTCGGTGGAAGAGGTCGTGCAGGCCATTGCCCGCGCGGTGCATGCCGATCCGGCCGAGTGGATTCGGTATGCGCCCGACGCCCACATCGAGACGCTGTTCGGCCGCCTGCCCGCCTTGCACACGCCCCGCGCGGAGGCTGTCGGTTTTCAGAACGACGGCTCGCTGCAGTCCCTGGTCACACGCGTGCTGGGCGGGCTGCAGGGCGGTTGGGGCGTGAAGTAGGGGGCGACAAAAAAGGGCGCGCCACGGGACGCGCTGCGGGGCAGGCGCCGGACTGGTGGGCGGTGCCGTGTGCTGCAGCGCTCCCGTGACGCGCCCTCAGGCCTCAGCCGATGCTGGCGTCGGCCTGCGGCGCGTTCAGGGCGTCTCGACCGCGAAGTCCAGGCCCGCATTCGCCTGCAGCCGCGCGATGAGCCGGTCGCCCATCGCTGGGGCCGTGGTCCAGATGCCGCCAGGTGTTTCCGTGGCTTCCTGCAGCAGGCATACCGCCGCTTCGGTGATCATCTTGGAGGTGGAGCCGTAGCCGGGGTCACGGTCGCCCTTCACGCCCACGCGCAGGGTGTTGCCTGCGGCGTCGGTGCCCAAAAACAGCACGTCATAAAAGCCGTTCTCGCGTTCCTCGCGCGAAGGGCCTTCGCCCGGCTTGGGGCCTTGGTCCGAACCCAGCGACTTGTCGCCCGCCACCGCGTTGGCGATGGCCTCGCCCTTTTCGCCGGGGCCGGTGATGAGCATTTCGTCGTAGACAAAGTCGGTGCCGTAGGCGTGCTGCAGCAGGAAGTTGGAGCGGTGCACGTTGCGCGTGTTGATGGCCGCCATCACGAACGGCGCGACCCAGACGCCATCGCCCAAAGCCTCGTCCACCATGGGCTTGTTGCCCGAAGGCTGGCGCGGACCTTCAAACCCGGGGGTGAGCGAGAAGGGGTTTTTCAGCAGGTCCAGCACACCGGGCTGGGTGGCAGCGGCCGCCATGGTGGCCTTGAGGCTGGCGGCGGTGCCACCTGAGAAAGTGCCCTTCATCTTGCGCACCCGGCCGCGCACGCGGGGTGCGGGGTGGCCGAAGCGGTGGCGGAATTCCTTTTGCAGCAGGAACACGCCCAGGTCGAACGGGATCGAGTCGAACCCGCACGAGAACACGATGCGCGCGCCGCTGGCCTTGGCGGCGGCTTCATGCGCGTCGATCATCTGGCGCATCCAGGCGGGCTCGCCGCACAGGTCCACATAGTCCACCCCGGCCTTGGCGCAGGCGGCCACCAGTTCGTTGCCATACAGCTGGTAGGGGCCTACGGTGGTCAGCACCAGGCGCGTGGCGTCCATCAGCGCCTGCAGGCTGGCGGGGTCGCTGGTGTCGGTCACGACCAGTGGGGTGTCGGCGGGGGCGCCCACTTCGTCGCGCACGGCGGCGAGTTTGTCGGCATTGCGGCCCCCCATGGCCCAGCGCAGGCCGCTGCCGGCGGGGTAGCGTTGCAGCAGATATTCGACCACCAGGCGGCCGGTGAAGCCGGTGGCGCCGTGGACGACGAGGTCAAAAGGTTTGGTCATGGTGGGGGCTCCGTCCGTCAGAAGTACAAGGTCCGGGGGCGGGCAGAAGTTGCCTTGCCCGGAGAGGCCGCCATTCTCTGTGGCCGTGCCTGCTGACTCTGTCGCGCAGGTGCGTGGCGAGGGCCGCGTAGGGCCTGAACAACGGATTGCACCGAATTTTCTGAGAAAAAGTACCGTAAAACGATACCGGATAGCCTGCGGGTGGCCACTGTTACGGTTCAATGCAGACACGCAAGTTACGTCTGGGCACCATTCGTTCCGTGTTCAACCAACGCCCTTCAGGGCACCACAGCAATGTCTTCTTCTCCCATCGTTGTTCAGCGTGACACCAAGGCCTGGCAGCTGCAGGTGTGGGTCTCGTTCGGCATCGCGGTTTTTCTGTGCGCCGTGGGTCTGGCGTGGCTGCCGGGCGAGCAGCTGGAGCAGGCGTTCATGGTGATGGGCTACGTGTTCTGCCTCTCGGCCGCGTTTGTGCTGGCCAAGTTTGTGCGGGACAACGAAAGCGCCTCGCGCCGTGGCGGTGGTGACACCCCCATGTGGAAGCTGGTGGTGTGGGGGGGCTTTGCGGTGGCCATGGGCCTCACGGGCTGGGGCCTGCTGAGCATGGACATCAACGTGACCTACAAGGCGTTTCTGGGCGTGAGCTGGCTGTACCTGATCACCACCGCCTTCACGCTGGCCAAGATGCTGCGCGACCGCCATGAGGCCGACCTGCTCGACGCCCGCCTGCAAGGCCGCCGCGAAGCCGCCCAGGCCGCTGCCCAGAACAGCAGCGTGAACTGATCGCACCCGGTGTGCACAGGCGGCAAGCAGCCGCCCTTCTGGACGAATTTCTTTCTGGTTCTTTCTGGTCTTTCGACCCGGTCTGCTCCGCATCTTGGGTGTGGGCGGGCCGTACCCTGAGGAGTGAATGATGATGAATGCCATGTTTTCTTCGTGGGGCTCTGCCGCTCGCCTGCCCCGCGCTCTGCTGGCCGCCGGTGTGGTGTGTGCGGCCCTGGTGGCTGCTGCGCCGGCCCGGGCGCAGAGCGAGGCTTCTGCCGCGCTGTCGATGTTGCCCGTGGCCTCGGTGGTGGGCACGGCGTCGGTGGCCTCGGCGGCCGCCGGGGCGGTGGTGACGGTGCCGGCGGCGTTGTCGGTGGGCGGCGCGGTGCTGACGGTGCGGGCGGTGGAGGCCTCGGCCGTGGGCACGGTGTACCTGCTGGAGCGTGCCTCGGACGGTGCGCAGGTGAGTGTGGAGGTGGTCGGCCGTGGTGTGGCGGGCTCGGCCTATGCCGTGGGCACGGTGGTCACCTGCAGCGTGATCGGCACGGGCGTGATTCTGTCGGCGGCGGGCGAGACCATTGCCTTTGTGCCCAACGCCATCGGCCGTGCGCTTCTGCACAACGAGCGTCTGTGAATATGAAGTACAACCCCCTGAGCCGCGACGCGGCTTCCCCCTTCTCTCTTCACGCTGCGCGCTCCGGGAAGGGGGACGATGCCCTCGCTGCGGGGCGGCCCTTGCTTGGCATCCCTCGCTTAGGTCACGCCAGTTTCATAGGCCATGGAATCGCGGTACTGACAGCTGTTGTCGCGATTGCGGCAACCACCCCGGCCCAGGCGGGCCGCTCGTGCGAATCGCGCAAGCCCGTGCCGCCGCTGGTGATCGAGCGGGGCATGAAGCTGGCCGAGCAGACCTCGGCCGCGCTCGACGCCGAGCACGCCAGGTCGGGTGCACAGGTGGTGGCGCTGGCCCGTGCGGGGCAGGACCTGAGCAAATACGGCCTGCGCTACTCGCACATGGGCTGGGCCTACAAGACGGCTGAAGGCCCCTGGCGCGTGGCCCACAAGCTCAACGAATGTGGCACGGCCGTGGGGCACCTGTACCGCCAGGGCCTGGGGGAATTCTTCCTGGACGACCTGTGGCGCTACGAAGCCGTCTACGCTGTGCCCACGCCCGAGGTGCAGCAGCGACTGCTGGCCGCGCTGCTGGACAAGGGCCGTACCAAGACGCTGCAGCACCCACCCTACAGCATGGTCAGCTACGCGTGGGGCCGCAAATACCAGCAGTCCAACCAGTGGGCGCTGGAGACCCTGGCGATGGCCATGGAGCCCGCCACCGTGCGCTCGCGCGACCAGGCCCAGGCCTGGCTGCAGTTCAAGGGCTACGAGCCCACCACGCTCAAGCTCGGGCCGCTCACGCGCATGGGCGGGCGGGTCGGCTCGGCCAACATTGCGTTTGACGACCATCCCAACGAAAAACGGTTCTCGGACCGCATCGAGACCGTGACCGTCGATTCAGTCCTGGCCTGGATGCAGCGTACGCAGCTGGCAGCCGCCCCCGTGGTGCTGGCAATCAAAAATTGAATCAAAATGCCAGCAGGCGCAATCAATATATGCGCTAGCCGCTATAAAAAGAAGAGCATTTGCCGGTGCGCTACCGAGCGCACCCAACCCGGCGCACAGCGCCACCGAGGAGAAGAACATGAGCAAGTCCCTGAGACTGTCCGAGAAATGGTTCCGCCGTGGCCTGTGGCTGGTGGCGCTGGTGTTTGCCAGTTTCCTCATCGGGCTGGGTGGCACCATCGTGGGCGATCTGCCCAAGGTCGAGACCCCGCTGCGGGTGGACGACTTTCTGGACAAGGCCGCAGCCGACAGGCTGCGTGCCGAGGTCAAAACGGCGCGCCAGGCCGAACAGGACGCGCAGACCGCGCTGGAGCAGGCCCAGCTGCAGCGCAGCAAGGTGCGCAGCGAGGTGCAGGCCGAGCGAGAGAGCTTCAACAACTGGCTGTCCACGCGCAGCGCTACACAGCGCGCCGACCAGGACCCTGAGGTGATCGCGCGTACCCAGGCGCTCGATGCCCTCAAGCTGGTGGAGCGCAAGGCCCAGCAGGCGGTGGAGACGCAGCAGCAGGTCGCACTCGATGCCCGGCAGGCGGCAGCCGCCCGGCAGGAGCAGCTCAACCAGATGGAGTCTGACGGCTACGTGAAGCTCGCGGCCGAGCGCCGCAAGGTCGAGCTGCGCGTGTTCCTGTACCGCCTGGCCCTCACGCTGCCGCTGCTGGCCGCAGCCGGCTGGCTGTTCATCAAGAAGCGCAAGAGCACCTACTGGCCGTTTGTGTGGGGCTTCATCTTCTTTGCGCTGTTTGCCTTCTTTGTGGAGCTGGTGCCCTACCTGCCCAGCTACGGCGGCTACGTGCGCTACGTGGTGGGCATTGCCGTGACGGCCGTGGTGGGGCGCTACGCCATCCAGGCGCTCAACCGCTACCTGGAGCGCCAGAAGCTGGCCGAGGCCCTGCCCGACCAGGAGCGCCGCAAGGAGCTGAGCTATGACGTGGCCCTGGCCCGCCTGGCCAAAAGCGTGTGCCCCGGCTGCGAGCGGCCCGTGGACCTGAAGAACGAGAAGATCGACTTTTGCCCGCACTGCGGCATCGGCCTGTTCGACCACTGCGGCCACTGCAACACCCGCAAGAGCGCGTTTGCACGGTTCTGCCACGCCTGCGGCACCGGGGCGGGTGTGAAGCTGGCGCAGGAGTAGGACAGACCGTGTAGCGGTCTGGGCGGGGCTTGACCTAGCCCACCATCACCCGGTTGCGCCCCTCGGCCTTCGCGCGGTACAGGGCCGTGTCGGCGGCCAGCAGCAGGGTGTCCATATCGGCCTCTGCGCCCAGTGTGGCGCTGTGCACCAGGCCGATGCTGACGGTGGCCCGCTGAGGGCCGCCCTGAGTCGCATCCAGCGCCTGCCGTTCCACGGCGCTGCGCACCCGTTCGGCAATGGCCTGGGCCTCGGTGGGGGACACGCCGGGCAGCACGGCGGCAAACTCTTCGCCCCCCATGCGCCCCAGCACGTCGTCGGCGCGCAGTGCGAGCGCCATGGTCTGCGCAATGCTGACCAGCAGCCGGTCGCCCGCGCCGTGTCCGTGCTGGTCGTTGACCTGCTTGAAGTGGTCCACGTCCACCATCATCACCGCCAGCCCGGTGGATTCGCGCTGGTAGCGCTCCAGCAGGCGATCGCCCTGTTTGAGCAGTGCGCGGCGGGCCAGCACACCCGTCAGGTCATCATGGCGCACGGCATGGTGCAGGCGCCGCAGAGCCTCGGCGCGTGCCGCGCTGGCACAGGCCACGGCCAGGGGCCCCAGGGCCAGCAGCGTGACGCCCACGCGCAGCGAGAACACATCGCCCGCATGGGCCGGCGTGAAATTGAGCACACCCGTGGCCACACCCGCCATGGTCCACAGGCACACCACCAGCGACAGCAGGCTGGAGGTGAAGGCGCTGTAGCTCAATGCACACCACAGCAGCCCCGGCACCACAAAAGCCAGCATGCCGGGCCCGCCGATGAGTGTGCGGATGCCCTCGGCCAGCACCAGCGAACTGACGGGTGCGACGCGCCAGAACAGGGGGGTGTCCTGGGTGTGCGATGGAGGATCTGCCGCGCGCGGTGCGGCCAGCACCACGGGCACGATGAGCATGTAGTTCATCAGCTCGGTGCTGAACCACAGCGACAGCAGGTCCGTCCACGGGGAGTCGAAATACACCGGTGCCGCGCCGCAGCCTGCCAGCGCACCCACCGCGCTGGCCGCCAGTGCTGCCAGCAGCAGATATAGCGCCGCCACGGTGCGCTGCAGCCGCAGGATGCGCTCGTCCAGCCCCCGCAGCACCAGCCAACCGGCGGTGGCGCCCAGCAGGTTGGCGGCATTGAGCCACAGGGCCATGCCCCAGGCACTGCCGGTGACCAGGTCGGCCGCCACATAGCCCACTGCGGCCGCCACCCAGGCGGGCGGCCGCGCCAGATGCGGGTAGCGCACCAGCAGCCCCAGCAGCAGCGCATTGGCCGGCCAGAACGCCGACAAAAAGCCGATGGGCCGCGCAAAGATGCCCACCAGGCAGGCGGCAAAGATCAGCAGCGCGAGACCTGCCCAGGCCACGGGCGGGGGAACGGTCCGGGCG
>NZ_QAIM01000094.1:0-3246 GCF_003061035.1 Acidovorax sp. HMWF018 | reverse complement strand
AGCGCATCATGTTCCGCCGCGCCATGAAGCGCGCCATGCAGAACGCCATGCGTCTGGGTGCCCAGGGCATCAAGATCATGTCGTCCGGTCGTCTGAACGGTATCGAAATCGCTCGCTGCGAGTGGTACCGTGAAGGCCGCGTGCCACTTCACACGCTGCGTGCGGACATCGACTACGGTACCTCTGAAGCCAAGACCACCTACGGTGTGATCGGCGTCAAGGTCTGGGTCTACAAGGGAGACACGCTGGGCCGCAATGACCTGCCCGCCGTGGAAACGCCTCGTCCAGACGAAGAGCGCCGCCCACGCGGCCCACGCCGTGATGGCCGCCCAGGTGGCGATCGTCCAGGCGCAGGCCGTGGCCCACGTCGTCCTGTCGGTGGCAACGCCGCTCCGGCCGACGGCAGCGACAAGCCAGCGGAAGCTGGTGGCGCTGATAACACCGCCGTTAAGCGCGTACGCAAAGTCGCCGCGCCCGCTACAGCAGCGGACGGTAAAGGAGAATAAAGATGCTGCAACCTGCTCGCCGTAAATACCGCAAGGAGCAAAAGGGCCGTAACACTGGCGTCGCAACACGGGGTGCCTCCGTTGCGTTCGGTGATTTCGGTCTGAAGTGCACCGATCGTGGCCGTCTGACGGCCCGCCAGATCGAAGCTGCACGCCGTGCGATTTCCCGTCACGTCAAGCGTGGCGGCCGTATCTGGATCCGCGTGTTCCCGGACAAGCCAATTTCTACCAAGCCCGCAGAAGTGCGTATGGGTAACGGTAAGGGCAACCCCGAGTACTACGTGGCCGAAATCCAGCCCGGCAAGATCGTGTTCGAGATCGTCGGCGTGCCCGAAGAACTGGCCCGCGAAGCCTTCCGCCTGGCTGCTGCCAAGCTGCCGCTGCGCACCACGTTCGTCAGCCGTCACCTTGGCGCGTAATTCAGGAGACCATGAAAATGACTAAAGCTACTGAACTGCGCCAAAAAGACGTTGCTGGCATCGAAGCCGAAATCAAGGCACTGCAAAAGGCCCATTTCGGCCTGCGCATGCAAAAGGCTACGCAGCAACTGGGTAACACCAACACGCTGCGCACCACCCGCCGTGATATCGCACGTGCCAAGACCATTCTTGCTGAAAAGCAAGCCGCCAAGTAAGGAGCCCATATGACGGAACCTAAAAAATCCCTCAAGCGCACCTTGATTGGCAAGGTGGTCAGCGACAAGCGTCAAAAGACTGTGACCGTGCTGGTCGAGCGTCGTGTGAAGCACGAGCTCTACGGCAAGATCGTTGCGAAGTCGAGCAAGTACCACGCCCACGACGAAAAGGGCGAGTACAAGCTGGGCGACGTGATCGAAATCACTGAGAGCCGTCCGCTCTCCAAGACCAAGAACTGGGTGGCGACCCGCTTGGTGCAAAAGGCCGGCCTGCTGTAAGCAGCTGTCCATGTCCGCTCCGGGGGCGCAAGCCCCTGGGCAGCAAGGCCCTTCAAAACGACCCACAATGTGGGTCGTTTTGCTTTGTGGGCCACCTTTTTGATGCGAACGGTTCACACCGTGCCCAGGAGGAGCTTTGCATGGCACTGCGTTCTCGGGTTCCAACACCCCATCCCAACATCCCTAGGAGAAAACAATGATCAAAGTCGGTGACACCCTGCCCGCAGCCACGCTGATGGAATATTCCGAAGTCGAGGGCGAAGGCTGCAGCATCGGCCCGAATCCCGTGGCGGTGGACAAGGCGACGGCGGGCAAGACGATTGCCCTGTTTGCATTGCCCGGTGCCTTTACACCTACCTGCTCGGCCAAGCATGTTCCTGGCTATGTGGAGAAGGTCGCCGAGTTCAAGGCGGCCGGCGTGGATGAAATCTGGTGCGTGAGCGTGAACGACGCGTTCGTGATGGGCGCCTGGGCGCGCGACCAGAAGACCGACGGCAAGGTGCGCATGCTGGGCGACGGCAGCGCCGCCTTCGCGCAAGCCACGGGCCTCACCCTGGACCTGACCTCCAAGGGCATGGGCCTGCGCAGCAACCGCTATTCGATGCTCGTGCGCGATGGCAAGGTGGTCACGCTCAACGTCGAAGCACCGGGCAAGTTTGAAGTGAGCGACGCTGACACCCTGCTGGCCCAGGCCAAGGCGGCGTGAGACCCCGCTGATTGCTATTGAATCAATAGCTGCAAGCGCATGTGCACCATGCGCTTGCGCCTCAAATGGTCAAAAAATATCGACCTTGAGGTAATGCGCCCCGGGTATGGGGTTGTGGTAGTAGGGCGGGATTTCTTCGAAGCCCAGGTCGGTGTACAGCGCGCGGGCCGACTCCATATCGTCCAGGGTGTCGAGCAAAACACACGCGTAACCTGCTTGCCGCGCCCGGTCCAGCATGGCTTCGGCCAGCTCGCGACCCAGGCCAAAGCCGCGAAACGCCTTGCGCACATACAGCCGCTTCATTTCGCTGGCGTTGGGGTAGTCGGCGTTATCCAGCGGGCGCAGGGCGCAACAGCCTGCCAAGGCGCCTTCCACTTCGGCGACCAGCAGGGCGCCACGGGGTTCGGCGTAGTCGCCCGGCAGCTGCGCCAGTTCGGACTCAAAGTCCTGAAAGCACAAATCAACGCCCAGCGTGCTGGCGTACTCGCGAAAGATGTCTCTGACCGCATCCCACTCGGCGGGCGAAGAGGGGGTTCTCAGGGAGATGGAAGGCTTGTCCAAAGCGCAAGGCGTGCAAACGAAGGAGCCGCCAGTGTAGCGACTTCGTTCAGAACGCCGGTGCCGCCAGGGACGACACCCACCAGGCCACGCCAGCGCTCAGTGCCAGCACCACCAAGGCGACGATACGGCTCAGGGCATCATCCCGCGAGGGTGCTGCCGCCTCGGGCAGCGTCTTGTCGCCGTCCAGCATGGGGCGAATGAGCTGCTGCTTGCGCACGCGCACATAAAAGATGATGGCCAGCACGTGCAGCGCCACCAGCCCCAGCACCAGGAACTGCCCGATGTCCTTGTGGTAGTTCGTGGCCAGCCTCACGACGGCGTTCGAGACATATTGGGTCAACGGTCCGGCAAAGGCGATCTCGTCGTCGCTCAGCAAACCCGTGCCCACCTGGGCTGCCAGCACGGCCAGCAGCACGAACACCGACAACGCGCCCAGCGGGCTGTGTCCGATGCCGTCCTCCGGGTGGGGCGTGCCACGCAGGTACCGCAGCAGCCGCGCTGGCGAGTACAGGAACGCCGAAAATCGCGACCAGCGGCCGCCCACCAATCCCCAGACCAGC
>NZ_QAIM01000605.1:14922-20195 GCF_003061035.1 Acidovorax sp. HMWF018 | reverse complement strand
CGATACCACCGGCCTGCAGGATGGCCCGCGTGCCCTTGCAGGCGGCAATGGCCTTGAGGTGGCCGAACGCGTCGCGGAACCAGTCGACGGCCGCCGCCTCCTTGGCCAGCTGTGCGCCCATGTCGGGCGACAGGATGGAGGCCACGGCGTCAAACACCACCGATGGCGTGCCCGCCAGCTGGCCATCGGCGGGCAGCAGCGTGCCGTCTTTCAGCACGGCACCGCCCACCTTGGGGGCCACGATCTTCACGGTGGCGCCGACTTTCTCCAGCGCCTTGCGCAGGTTGGTCACCGAGGCGCCGTTGGAGCCGTCGGCCACCAGAATGCCGATGGAGCGGCCCTGCAGCGTGGGCTTCATGCGGTCGATGATGCGCAGGGCGGGCGACAGGGGCAGGTCCTGCACCGGCTCGGTGGTGGCCGGGGCAGGGGGCAGTGCCGGCAGCCCCAGGCCGTCGGCCACGCGCTGGGCCAGGTCTGCGTCCACATGCAGCAGATGGCCCACCACCGCTTCGCGCACATGGGGTGTGCCGACCTTGGACAGCTCGAACACCAGCGCCGAGGCCATGTGGGCCTGCTCCAGCGGGCTCTGGCTGCGGTAGAACATGCGCGCCTGGCTGTAGTGGTCGGCAAAACTCTCGGCCCGCACGCGGCCCTTCACGCCATCGTCGGCCTGCGCGAAGTGGCGAAAGCCTTGCGCGAGCGAGGCGCGGGGCGTGTCAGGCTGCAGGCTGCTGGGTTCGTAGTTGACGCGGCCCTTGGGCACCTGCATCTGCATGTGCCCGTCGCGCTGCATGTTGTGGAACGGGCACTTGGGGGCATTGATGGGGATCTGCGCAAAGTTGGGCCCGCCCAGGCGCGACAGCTGTGTGTCCAGGTACGAGAACAGGCGGCCCTGCAGCAGGGGGTCGTTGCTGAAGTCGATGCCGGGCGGCACGTTGGCGGGGCAGAACGCCACCTGCTCGGTCTCGGCAAAAAAATTGTCGGGCCAGCGGTTGAGCACCATGCGGCCAATGGGCTGCAGGGGCACCAGTTCTTCGGGGATGAGCTTGGTGGGGTCGAGATGGTCAAACGGGAAGCGTTCGGCATCCTGCTCAGTGAACAGCTGTACCGACAGCTCCCACTCGGGAAAGTCGCCCGCCTCGATGGCTTCGAACAGGTCGCGCCGGTGGTAGTCGTTGTCGGCAGATTGCAGCTTGACGGCCTCGTCCCACACGGTGGACTGGATGCCCAGCTTGGGCCGCCAGTGGAACTTCACAAACGTGCTCTCGCCCGCTGCATTCAGCAGGCGGAAGCTGTGCACGCCAAAACCTTCCATCATGCGCAGGCTGCGCGGGATGGTGCGGTCGCTCGTGGCCCACATGACCATGTGCAGGGTTTCGGGCATCAGCGAGACAAAGTCCCAGAAGGTGTCGTGCGCGCTGGCCGCCTGCGGAAAGCCCCGGTCGGGCTCCATCTTCACGGCGTGCACCAGGTCCGGGAACTTCATCGCGTCCTGGATGAAGAACACGGGGATGTTGTTGCCCACCAGGTCCCAGTTGCCTTCTGGCGTGTAGAACTTGACGGCAAAGCCGCGCACGTCGCGCGGCGTGTCCACCGAGCCTGCGCCACCGGCTACGGTCGAAAAGCGGGTGAATACAGGGGTCTGTACACCGATGTCGGTCAGCACCTTGGCGGTGGTGTACTTCTTGAGCGAGTGCGTGAGTTCAAAGAAACCATGGGCTGCCGTGCCCCGTGCATGCACGATGCGCTCGGGAATGCGTTCATGGTCAAAGTGCGTGATCTTCTCGCGCAGGATGAAGTCTTCGAGCAGCGTGGGGCCGCGCGGCGCAGTGCGCAGCGAGTTCTGGTTGTCGGCAACCGGAATACCCTGCTGCGTGGTCAGCACCGGGTGTTTGCCGCCCGCCTGTTGCTGCAGCTCGCCCGCGTTGCCGCGAAAGTTATCGGACTGGGTGGAAGAAGGCAGGGCAGACGGCGATTTGTGGGCCGCGCTGCGCGAGGTAGGGGGTCGTGCCATGGGCGCTCCTGGGTGGTGCGTGGGGTAAAACGAAGCCACCATCTTTGGGCGCTGAGCGTTCCCAGCGGGTAGGACGTGGCCCCATCGGCGCGTCGTCGGGCGCGCGTGATGACGGCTTGCCCGGCCGATACGTAAGTGCTTGCAACACACACCCGGGCGACATGGCACTTTGTTACGCTTGCTGGTTCCTTCGGAGGGGATAGCGTGAACGCAAAAAAATGGATGTTGGCCGCCAGCCTGTCTCTGGTGGCCTGGGGGGCCCAGGCCCTGCAGATCACCAGCTTCTCGCCCCAGGGCGAGGTGGCGCGCGTGCGCCAGGTGGTGGCCAAGTTCGACGCTGCTGCGGTCAATTTTGGGGACCCCAAGGCGGCCACACCCCTAAGCCTGAGCTGCAGCGACGCCAGTGTGACCAAGGGCACGGGCCGCTGGACTGGCGAGCGCGAGTGGGTGTTTGACTTCGAGCGCGACCTGCCGCCAGGCGTGCGTTGCACCGCCAGCGTCAAGCCGGGCTTCAAATCGCCCGCTGGCGCAGAACTGACGGGCGCCAAGAGCTATCAGTTCAATAGCGGCGGGCCATTTGTTCAGAACCTCCGCCCCAGCACCTACGAGCAGATCGACGAAGAGCAGTTCTTTGTGCTGTTCCTCAATGGTCCTGCCACCACGGCCAGCGTGCAGAGCAACGTGTGGTGCACGGCTGAGGGCGTAGGCGAGCGCATCCCCGTGCGTTTGATCGAGGGGGCGCAGCGCGCCGAAATCCTCAAGGGCTTGGGTCTGGAGAAAGACGCAGCACGCGAGCCCCTGTCCTTTGCCACGCTGGCCTGCAACCGCCGGTTCACCTCGGGCTCGCGCATGCAGATCGTGTTCGGCAAGGGGGTGGCCACCCCCAGCGGAGTCGCCAACACGGCGGAAAAACGCTTTGACTTCAAGGTGCGTGAGCCGTTCTCGGCCGAGTTCAGCTGCGAGCGCGAAAACGCCCAGGCGGCCTGCCTGCCGATCCGGCCGATGATGCTGTCGTTCAATGCGCCCGTGCCGCGCAAGCTGGCGGCTGCCATTCGCCTCAAGTCCGCCAAGGAAACCCTCAAGCCCCAGATGGATGGCGGCGCAGAAGGTGCCCAGGCCGATGCCCTGGTCAACAGCCTGCAGTTCAACGCGCCGCTGGCCGAGAACACCGCTTTCACCGTCGAGCTGCCCAAGGACTTCAAGGACGCCTCGGGCCGCGCGCTGCGCAATGCGGACAACTTCCCGCTCAAGGTGTCCACTGGCGGCATGCCGCCGCTGGCCAAGTTTGCAGCGGCGCCTTTTGGCATCGTGGAGCGTTTTGCCGAAGGCCCTGCGTCGGACAACCCGCCTGCGCTGCTGCCCGTGACGCTGCGCAACGTGGAGGCTGCCCTGCGCGTGCAAGGCCTGCAAGCAGGTGTTGCAACAGCCACCGCACCGGCGGGCAAGGTGAGCACGCTCAAGCCCCGCACCGACGCGGACATCATTGCCTGGTTCCGCAAGGTGCAGCGCTATGACAGTTACGTGGTCAACCGCAAGCAGGCGCGCCAGGACGTGACCGGCCCCCTGCCCAAGGTGCTGGATGACGACAAGGAATACGTGCAGTCGCGCATGCTGTCGCTGCTGGCAGGCAAGGGCGGCGTCAAGACGCTGGACCTGCCCAAGCCATCGAGCAACGACCCGCGCCCGTTCGAGGTGGTGGGCATTCCGCTCACACCCGGCTTCCATGTGGTGGAGATCGCGTCGCAAAAGCTCGGCGCCTCGCTGCTGGACGACCGCCATGGCGAAGGCCGCACGATGTACGTGCGCACCTCGGCGCTGGTGACCAACCTGGGGGTGCATTTCAAGCTGGGCCGCGAAAACGCCATGGCCTGGGTCACCACGCTGGACAAGGGCCAGCCTGTGCAGGGCGCCACGGTGCGCGTGTCGGACTGCCGAGGCAACGAACTGGCGCAGGCCGTGACCGACGCACAGGGTATTGCCCGTGTGGAGGGCCTCTCGTCCGAACCGCCCGGCTGCAATTCCAATTCTGAGGACGAGGTGGGCCAGTCGTACTTTGTGAGCGCGCGCCACAAGGGGGTGGATGGCGTGGAGGACATGGCCTTCACCTGGAGCGACTGGCAGCGGGGCATCGAGCCCTGGCGCTTCAATGTGCCCACCAGCCGTGCACCCTCGCCGGACGAGCGCGTCCACACCATCTTTGATCGCACGCTGTTCCGCGCGGGTGAAACCTTGTCGATGAAGCACCTGCTGCGCGCCGAAACGCGCCAGGGTTTTGCCCTGTCGGCATCGCGTCCCGACACCCTCGTCATCACGCACCTGGGCAGCGGCCAGCAGTTCACCCAACCCCTGGTGTGGCGCGGCACGGCCACCGGGGGGCTCAGTGCGCAAAGCACCTTTGCGATTCCGCCCGCTGCCAAGCTGGGCGTGTACCAGGTCGAGCTGGGGGGCAACGGCACGGTGAATGGCAGCCTGGCGTCGGGCTCGTTCCGCGTGGAGGAGTTCCGCCTGCCCGTGCTGGAAGGCCGCATCGCCCCGGTCGAGAAAAAGGCGCTGGTGCGCGTGCGTTCGGTGCCCACCGACGTGCAGATCAACTACGTGGCCGGTGGCGGCGCGGCCAACCTGCCGGTGCGCGTGTCGGCCCTGGTGCGCGGCAAGTCCCTGGAGTTCAGCGACTACGACACCTTCCGCTTCAACCCGCCCCGCAAGCGCGAGCAGAGCAACGCCAACAGCGACGACGAAGAGGCCACCGCCAGCCAGGACGCGCGCGTGATTGCCGACAAGCTTCCGCTCACCCTCGACAAGAACGGTGCGGGCAAGGTCACCATCGACAATGTGCCCCAGGCCCGCCAGCCGCAGGAACTGCTGCTGGAGGCCACCTACGCCGACCCCAATGGCGAGGTGCAGACCCTTCGCAGCACGCAGACGCTGTGGCCCGCCGGTGTGGTGGCGGGCATCAAGACCGAGGGCTGGGTGTCTGCGCGCCAGAAGATCCGCTTCCAGGCGCTGGCGCTGCAACACAACGGCAAGCCGGCGGCCGACACCGCGCTGCAGGTGCAGGCCATGGCCCGCATCACCACCACCACGCGCAAGCGCATGGTGGGTGGCTTCTACAGCTACGACAACCAGACCGATACCAAGGACCTGGGCACGCTGTGCAGCGGCAAAAGCGACGCGCGCGGCCTGTTGCTGTGCGAGGCCAAGCTCGACGAGGCGGGCGAGGTGGAACTGGTGGTCACGGCCACGGACAAGGACGGCAACA
>NZ_QAIM01000605.1:9465-14912 GCF_003061035.1 Acidovorax sp. HMWF018 | reverse complement strand
CGTCGGTATGGGTCACGCGCCAGGGCGAGCTGTGGTTTGGTGGCGAAGACCATGACCGCATCGATCTGCTGGCCGAGAAGAAGAGCTACCAGCCCGGCGAGACCGCCAAGTTCCAGGTGCGCATGCCGTTCCGCTTCGCCACGGCCCTGGTGGCCGTGGAACGTGAGGGCATCATCGACACGCAGGTGGTGCAGCTCAACGGCCAGGACCCCACAGTGAGCCTGAAGGTGCAGCCCGACTGGGGACCCAATGTCTACGTGAGCGTGCTGGCCTTGCGGGGGCGCCTGCGCGAGGTGCCGTGGTACAGCTTCTTCACCTGGGGTTTCAAGGCGCCGCGCGAGTGGTGGACCTCGTTCTGGTACGAAGGCAAGGAATACCAGGCGCCCACGGCGCTGGTGGATCTGTCCAAGCCCGCCTACCGCCTGGGTGTGGCTGAAATTCGCGTGGGCACACAGGCCCACCAAATTGATGTGAAGGTGCAGGCTGACAAGGAGAGCTACGCCGTGCGTGGCAAAGCCCAGGTCACCATCACCGCCACGCTGCCGGGCGGCAAGCCCGCCGCCAATGCCGAAGTGGCCCTGGCCGCCGTGGACCAGGCGCTGCTGGAGCTGATGCCCAACAACAGCTGGAACCTGCTCGAAGCGATGCTGCAGCGCCGCAGCTGGGGTGTGGAGACATCGACCGCGCAGATGGAAATCATCGGCCGGCGCCACTACGGCAAGAAGGCCGTGCCCGCTGGGGGTGGTGGGGGCAAGTCACCCACGCGCGAGTTGCTGGACACTCTGCTGCTGTGGGAGCCCGCACTCAAGCTTGACGCCAACGGCCAGGCCAAGGTGACCGTGCCGCTCAACGATGCACTGACCACCTTCAAGATCGTGGCGGTGGCCGATGCGTCCACCGGGCTGTTTGGCACCGGCAGCACCAGCATCCGCGCCACACAGGATCTGCAGATCATCAGCGGCCTGCCGCCGCTGGTGCGCGAGGACGACCAGTTCCGCGCGCAGATCACGCTGCGCAACACCACCAAGGCCGCCATGAAGGTGGAGGTGGCACCACGCGCCACGTTGCTGGACCTGAAGCCGCAGACCATCGACATCCCGGCCGGAGAGGCGCGTGAGGTGGCCTGGGACGTGACGGCCCCAGCGCAACTGGCGCAAACGCGCGCCGAGGCCATCCTGTGGGAGATCGAAGCCAAGGACCTGGTCAGTGGTGCCCGCGACGCCCTCAAGGCCCGCCAGCGCATCGTGCAGGCGGTGCCGCTCACGGTGCAGCAGGCCACGCTGGTGCAGGTGGACGGTAGCTACAACCTCGATGTGAACCCACCCGCCGACGCATTGCCCGGCCGGGGCGGCCTCAAGATGTCGCTGCAGCCCAAGCTGGCCGAAGGCCTGCCCGGCGTGCGCGACTGGTGGGCGCGCTACCCGTTTGCCTGCCTGGAGCAAAAGACCAGCAAGGCCGTGGGCCTGCGCGACGGCGCGCTGTGGCAGACCGTGGTGGCGCAGTTGCCCACCTACCTCGACAGCGATGGCCTGGCCAATTACTTCCCGCCGCGCGATGGCGACGCCAACCGGGGCAGCGACACCCTCACGGCCTATGTGCTGGCCGCCACGCACGAGGCCGCCAGCATCAACCCCGCGTTTGCCTTGCCCGACGAGGCCCGCGCGCCCATGGAGCGTGGCCTGATCGCGTTTGTGGAAGGCCGCATCCAGCGCAACTTCTGGAGCCCGCGCAAGGACCTGGACATGCGCAAGGTGGCTGCGCTCGAAGCGCTGTCGCGCTACGGCAAGGCCCAGGGCCGCATGGTGAGCAGCATCACCATCGCGCCCAACCAGTGGCCCACCCACACGGTGATCGACTGGGTCAATGTCTTGAAGCGCGTGGCCGATGTGCCCGAGCGCGACAAGCGCCTGGCTGAAGCCCTGCAGATCCTGCGCGCCCGCCTGTCGTTCCAGGGCACCAAGCTCATCTTCAGCAACGAGCAGGACGACTACTGGTGGTGGCTGATGCAGAACGGCGACGTGAACACCGCCCGCCTGATGCTGGCCGTGATGGACGACCCGGCCTGGAAGGACGACATGGGCCGCCTGGCCAACGGCTTCATCAGCCGCCAGCAGGCGGGTGCCTGGCACACCACCACGGCCAACCTGTGGGGCGGCCTGGCGCTGGAAAAATTCAGCGCCAAGTTCGAGGCCACACCCGTGTCGGGCACCACCAAGGCCAGCATGGGCGGCAACACCGCCAGCGTGGACTGGAGCAAGGTGGACCGCGTGAAGGCATCGGACGCCACCGGCGCTCCCAACCAGATCACCTGGTTTGGCGCGCCCGCATCGCCCGGCAACCTGAAGAACAACGGTATGTTCCTGCCATGGTCTAGTGCTGCAGGCAAGACGGGCGGCAAGGAGCAGTTGGCCGTCACGCACCAGGGCCCGGGCAAGCCCTGGCTCACGCTGCAGTCGGTGGCGGCCATCGATCTCAAGGCGCCGTTCGCGGCAGGCTATGCGATCAAGAAGACCATCACGCCGGTGGAGCAGGCCAACAAGTCGCTGCCCGCCGGCCAGTACACACGCGGCGACGTGCTGCGCGTGACGCTGGAGGTCAACGCCACGGCCGACATGACCTGGGTAGCCATCACCGACCCCATCCCGGGCGGGGCCACCATTTTGGGCAGCGGCCTGGGCCGCGACTCCGAGATCGCCACACAAGGCGAAAAGAAGACCGGCGCGGGCTGGCCTGCGTTCGAGGAGCGCAGCTTCGAGTCCTTCCGCAGCTACTACGAGTACTTGCCCAAGGGCACCGTCAAGATGGAGTACACCGTGCGCCTGAACAACGCGGGCGACTTTGCGCTGCCACCGAGCCGCGTCGAGGCCATGTATGCGCCCGAGATGTTTGGCGAACTGCCCAACGCACGGGTGAAGGTGCAGGTGGCCAAATAAGCTGCGACGCTCCAACGCCACTCTGTCATAACGCCGCCATGCACCGCCTTGCCCATCGCCCACCCCAGGCCTTCATGCCATGAGCCTCAGCGTCTTTCTGGAGCTGCGGTTCTGGCTGCTGGTGGGGTTCTCGCTGGTGCTGCCGGTGGGCATCTATGCGCTGCTGCTGGTCACCCGGTCGATCTCGCGCTGGGCGGTGCTGGGCTTTGGCGTGGCGCTGGTGCTCATTGCAGGCGTGGATGTGTACCTGCTGCAGTCCATCGCCGCGCAGGCCAAGAGCACGCCGTCGCTGGCCGATGATGCGTGGTTCAGTTCCGAGTTGACGATTGCGCTGTACCTGCTGCCGGTGGTGTTCGGCGGCATCGGCGTCAATCTGATCTCGCACGTGCTGCTGCGCCACCTGACCGAGGCCGAGGGGCGGTTTGACCGTGAGCACTCCGATCGCTGAGCCGTGAGGGGCTTACGATGCTCCGATCCCTTCGTTTTCAGAAAGTCAAACCGCCATGATCCTGGGTCTCGCTGCCAACCGCCTGCACCACCACACCGAAGACGCGGCGCTCTTTGCCTGGTTGCGCGCCTGCGAGGCGGGCATTCGGGAACTGCAGCTGGGGCTGCACGCCGTGGGCCGCACGCACGATGCCATCGTCGCTGCGGGCATGCTGCAGGGGTACCGCCCGCTGGTGCGCTATCCCTACGGGCGCGACGGTGGGCTGATGAAAGTGGTGGCAGAGTTGGTGGGCATGGGGGAAGGGCGCACGCTCGATGGCGCGATTTACCTTACCGACCCCGTGGACCCTTCTTCCATCTTCCCCGAGGCGCTGGCCCTCAAGCGGCAGTGTGTGATCCATGGCAAGCCGTTTCTCTCCACCGTGGCCAGCGCACGGGACTGGATCGAGATGGAGCGCATCCACGCCGGGCTGGCGCCCGACCCACAGGCCGACCGGTTCCATGACCATGGCAACCAGACGCTGGCGCTGATTGCGCACGACGCGTGCAAACAGGCCATGCTCGACTTCGCGGATCGCAACTTTGATGTGCTGTCGCAGTTTCGCCACCGGGTGGCCACTGGCACCACGGGCCAGCGACTGAACGCCCTGGCGTGGAGCAAGGGCTGGCCCGAGGGGCAGCCCTGGGTGCAGCGCTTCAACAGCGGGCCGCTGGGTGGCGACGCGCAGATTGCCGACCTGGTGCTGGAGCGCCGTTGCCACCGCGCTGTTTTCTTCGAGGACCCGCATGTGGCGCGCCAGCACGAGGCTGACATCCAGCTGCTGGAGCGTGCCGTGACCACCGCCACGCACGATGCGGTGTGTGTCACCGTGCCGGCCGTGGCGCAGCGCTGGTGCGACGCCGTGCGCCTGCGCGCGGCGCGCTGATGGCGTTTTTTTTATCTCTGCGCGTTTGTGTTCCTTCCGTTCGCTTCCTTCTTCACCTTGCGCCTGCGAACGCAGGCCGCCGCGCTGGTGCTGGCGGCCTGCGCCTCGGGCGCCTGGGCCATCCCCACGTTTGACGAGGTGCGCGCGGACTTCAAGCCCTCGGACACCCTGATCCTCTCGCGCGAAGGCGAGGTGCTGCAGCGCTTGCGCACCGATGCCACCGTGCGGCGCGGCCAGTGGGTGCCGCTGGCCGACGTGTCGCCCGCGCTGCGCCAGGCGCTGGTGCTGAGCGAGGACAAGCGCTTTTTTGAACACAGCGGCGTGGACTGGCGTGCGGCGTCGGCGGCTGCCTGGGGCAACCTGTGGAACCAGCGCACACGCGGGGCCAGCACCATCACCATGCAGCTCGCGGGCCTGCTCGACGGTGACTGGCGCCAGGGCCCCGGGGGGCGCACGGTGGTGCAGAAGGTCGGCCAGACGGTGGCTGCCCAGGTGCTGGACCGGCGCTGGCGCAAGGACCAGATCCTGGAGGCGTACCTCAACCTCGTGCCGTTTCGCAGCGAGCTGGTGGGCATCGACGCCCTGAGCCGCACCCTGTTTGACAAGGCGGCCCACGGTCTGGACGACCGCGAAGCCGCAGTGGCAGCGGCCCTGGTGCGCGCGCCTAATGCCCGGCCCGCACTGGTGGCGCAGCGCGCTTGCGGGGTGCTGCGCGACATGCAGCAGCGCCCCTCCACCCCCACCTTGCCTGCTGCACCAGCGGCGCGCGTGGACTGCGATGCGCTGGACCTGTTCACCACGGCCGCCCTGCAGCGCCGCGCGTTCGATGCGAGCGAAGGCGTGGCGCCGCACTTTGCGCGCTACCTGCTGCGCCAGCGGGACAAGGACAGCGCCGTGCCCGAGCGGGTGACCAGCACCCTGCGCGCACCGTTGCAGCGTTTTGCCATGCAGAGCCTGCAGCAGCACCTGCGCGAACTGCGGGGGCGCCATGTGGAAGACGGCGCGGTGCTGGTGCTGGACAACGCCACTGGCGCGGTGCTGGCCTGGGTGGGGTCATCCGGCCAGCTCAGCCAGGCCAGCGAGGTCGATGGGGTGCTGGCATTGCGCCAGCCGGGCTCCACGCTCAAGCCGTTCTTGTACG
>NZ_QAIM01000605.1:8491-9402 GCF_003061035.1 Acidovorax sp. HMWF018 | reverse complement strand
CCGCCAGTTCAAGGGCTGGGTGTCGGTGCGCACGGCACTGGCGGCGTCGCTCAACGTGCCCGCCGTGCGCACGCTGGTCATGGTCACGCCCGATGCGTTCCACCGGCAGCTCGGGGTCATGGGATTGCCGCTGCGTGAAAGTGGCGACTACTTTGGCTACAGCCTGGCACTGGGCAGCCCCGAGGTACCGCTGCTGCACCTGACGAACGCCTACCGCACGCTCGCCAGCGGCGGGCGTGCCAGTCCTGTTGCAGTCACGCTCGCCAACGGCGGGCGACAGGGCAGCGTAGCCCCGGCCGATGCCAAGCCCCGCTTCACGCCAGCCATCGACCCACGCGCTGCCTACATCGTGGGTGACATCCTGTCCGACGGCAATGCACGCGCCCGCACCTTCGGCACCGACAGCGTGTTGGCCACCCGCTTCTGGACGGCGGTGAAAACCGGCACCAGCAAGGACATGCGCGACAACTGGGCGGTGGGCTGGTCCGAGCGCTACACGGTGGGTGTGTGGGTGGGCAATGCCAGTGGCGCGGCCATGCACGAGGTCAGCGGCACCAGTGGTGCAGCGCCCATCTGGGCAGCGGTGATGGGTTTTCTGCACGCCCGCGAGCCCAGCCGGGCCCCCAAGGCCCCTGGGGGCCTGGTCAGGGCGGCTGTGCGGTTTGGTCCGGGCCAGCCGCCCTCTGCAGGCGTCCCCCAGCCACTGGAGGCTGCGCGCGACGAATGGTTTGTGCCTGGCACGCAGCAGTCTTTGTTTGCTATTGATTCAATAGCTTCCGAGCCATATTCCACTAGCGCATCTGGCCAAAAAGTCTCCAAAAGCGCTGCCTCGGCCCCTACGGCGCCTCCTGCAGGTGCCTCTGCCCGCATCACCGCCCCGGCATCCGGCACGGTGATCGCGCTGGACCCGG
>NZ_QAIM01000605.1:0-8462 GCF_003061035.1 Acidovorax sp. HMWF018 | reverse complement strand
CATCCCGCCGATGCGACAGCGCCTGCAGTTCACCGCCACGGGCGATGCAGTGCAGTGGCGGCTGGACGGCAAAACCCTGGGCCGGGGGCCTCGGGTGGCCTGGATGCCGTGGCCTGGGCGGCATGTCGTGCAGATCACGGATGCCCAGGGCAAGGTGCTGGACGAAGTCCGGCTGGAGGTGCGTGGTGCCGGTGTGGTGGCAGCGCCCACCCGGGCAGGTGCGCATTGACGCTGACAAATCCGAGGAATACGGTGTGAATTCGGGCTAAGTCCCGGTTCAGGCGACTGTTTAAAATAGTTACAAACTATCCCTATGCCCTCGCTTCGCCAGTTTTTCTCTCACCGCCTGATCTGGCTGGCTTTGCTGGTGGCTCTGGGTATTGGTGCGTTGTTCGCCCGCACCATCTGGACCATTCGCAACGACGAGTGGAGCTACGCGGTGCAAACCAACGCCAACCTGGCCCGCACCCTGGAGCAGGGCCTGGCCTGGTCGCTGGACTCGTTCGATAAATCCCTGGAAGGCGTGGCCCGCGAGGTGTCGCGCCCCGAGGTGTGGGCGTTGCCCCCCGACTTGCGCTCGCGGGTGGTGTTTGACAACTCGCTGCGCGCGCGCGGCGCGGGTGATGTTCTGGTGCTGGACGCGCAAGGCAATGTCATCCTGGACTCGGGCTCCAATGCCCCCCGCCGGGTCAACTTTGCCGACCGCGACTACTTTCTGGCTTTCCGCGACCGGGGCGAACAAGGGCTGTTCTTCGGCAAGCCTGTGCCTTCGCGGGTGACGGGCCTGAACATCCTGCCCATCTCGCGGGGCTACTACAACGCAGACGGCAGCTTTGCCGGGGTAGTGGTCGGCGCCATCCGCCTGAGCTACTTCAACGAACTGTTCGGCTCGCTGGACCTGGGCCCGAACAGCGGTATCAACATGTTCCGTCAGGACGGGGTGGTGATCTCCCGCTTTCCGTACGGTGATTCGGATGTGGGCAAAACGATTGCCGGCTCCCCCAACCTGCTGCGCTTTCAGAAGGAGGGCACGGGTTCTTTTGTGGGCAAGGCGGCGCTCGACGGCGTGGAGCGCCTCTACTCCTTCCGGCCTGTGGGCAACTACCCGCTGATCCTGAACGTGGCGCAGTCCACCGAGACCATCCTGGCCAAGTGGAGCCGCAGTGCCTGGGTGCTGGGCGGCTTTGCCGTGCTGCTGATGCTGGGAAGCCTGGGGCTGGCCCTGATGTTTGTGCGCGAGCTCCTGCTGCGCCAGCAGGTGTCCGCGCGCCTGGCCGAGGCCGAACACGACCTGCGCACGACGCTCGACAACGTGCCCTCGATGATTGCCTACTGGGATGCCAGCATGCACAACCGCTTTGCCAACCGTGCGGCGCTGGAGGAGTTCGGCACCTACCCGGCACCGGTACGGGGCCGCCATATCAGCGAGCTGCTCAGCGAGGCCCGCTATGCGGCCAGCAAGCCCAATTACGACTTGGCGTTGGCAGGAATGCCACAGCGCTTTGAGCGAACGGACGAGGACGCACGGGGTCAGCCGCGTCACAGCATCGTCTCGTACCTGCCTGACACCGACGCGCGCGGCGTGGTCACCGGGCTCTTTGTGCAGGTGACGGACATCACCGAGCGCAAGCGCATGGAGAACGAGCTGTTCGACGAGAAAGAGCGCGTGCGCCTCACCCTGCAATCCATCGGCGATGCCGTGGTCTGCTCGGACGCCAAAGGCATGGTGACCTACCTCAACCCCGTGGCCGAACGCCTCACGGGCTGGCAGGCGTTTGATGCGGCCGGGCACAACGCAGACGAAGTGGTCAGCCTGCGTTGCCCCGACAACGACGAGCCCATGCCCAACACCTTGCGCACCGCGATTCAGCAAGGCGCGGCCACAGAGCCCGTGCGGGGCGTGCTGGTACACCGCACCAGCGGCCAGCGCTTCCAGGTGGAGGAGACGGCCAGTGCCATCACCGACCGCCATGGCGCGGTGACGGGCGCAGTGGCGGTGCTGCGCGATGTGACCGAGGCCGTGGCCATGGCCGAGCGCATGTCCCACCTCGCGCAATATGACGCGCTCACCGACCTGCCCAACCGCGTGCTGCTGCAGGACCGCGCCCATCTGGCCATGGCCCAGGCACGGCGTGACGGCAAGTCGCTGGCGGTGATGTATCTGGACCTCGATGGCTTCAAGGAAGTCAACGACCGCCTGGGCCACGATGTGGGCGATGTCCTGCTGGTGCAGTTTGCCCAGCGTCTGCAGGCAGCGGTGCGTGCGTCCGACACGGTGTGCCGGCAGGGGGGCGATGAGTTTGTGGTGCTGCTGCCGGGGCTGGATGGGGTGGAGCCCGCCTGCCTGGTGGCGCGCAAGATCCTGGCGGCCTGCGACGCAGCATTTGATCTGGCTGGGCAGCCGGTGCGGGTGGGCGTGAGCGGCGGCATTGCGCTGTTCCCGCAGCACGGCAGCACGTTCGATGAGCTGTCGCGCCATGCTGACGGCGCCATGTATGCGGCCAAACGCGGCGGGCGCATGCGCTTCATGCTGTACCAGGGCCCGGATGCAGATCCTGAGGTGGTTTTGCCCGAGCCCTCTCAAGTGGCCGCGGCCCAGTAGTCCACCTGCTGAACTCGGGCGTCCGGGTGGCATGGCGTTGTCCGTCGCTGGAAATTTGTTGCAAGCCGTCGAAAAAATTTTGATGGCTGGCCCCCCCGCCACCGCCTACCATTCGGCGCATTCCCCATCCTGGAGAGCCTGCGTGCCCAATCTGTCCAAAATCACCTGCATCGAAGACCTGCGTGTCATTGCCCAGCGCCGCGTGCCGCGCATGTTCTATGACTACGCCGATTCGGGCTCGTACACCGAGGGCACCTACCGCGCCAACGAGAGCGACTTCCAGCGCATCAAGCTGCGCCAGCGCGTGGCCGTGAACATGGAAGGCCGCACGACCCGCACCACCATGGTGGGGCAGGACGTGGCCATGCCCGTGGCCATTGCACCCACCGGCCTCACCGGCATGCAACATGCCGACGGCGAGATCCTGGGGGCCAAGGCGGCCAAGGCGTTTGGCATCCCGTTCACCCTCTCGACCATGAGCATCTGCTCCATCGAAGACGTGGCTGAACACACGGGCCGCCACCCGTTCTGGTTCCAGGTGTATGTGATGCGGGACCGCGACTTCATCGAACGCCTGATCGACCGCGCCAAGGCGGCCAACTGCTCGGCGCTGCAGCTCACGCTCGATCTGCAGATCCTGGGTCAGCGCCACAAGGACATCAAGAACGGCCTCTCGGCCCCGCCCAAGCCCACCATCGCCAACCTCATCAACCTGGCCACCAAGCCGCGCTGGTGCATGGGCATGCTGGGCACAAAACGCCGCAGCTTCGGCAACATCGTGGGCCACGCCAAGGGTGTGGGCGATCTGTCGTCGCTGTCGTCGTGGACGGCCGAGCAGTTCGACCCGCAGCTCAACTGGGGTGATGTGGAGTGGATCAAGAAGCGCTGGGGCGGCAAGCTGATCCTCAAAGGCATCATGGACGCCGAAGATGCGCGCCTGGCCGTCAACAGCGGTGCCGACGCACTGATCGTCAGCAACCACGGCGGGCGCCAGCTCGATGGCGCGCCATCCTCCATTGCCGCACTGCCAGGCATTGCCGCGGCAGCGGGCAAGAACATCGAGGTGTGGATGGACGGCGGCATCCGCAGCGGGCAGGATGTGCTCAAGGCCCGCGCTTTGGGCGCGCAGGGCACGCTGATTGGCCGCAGCTTCTTGTACGGCCTGGGGGCCTACGGCGAGGCGGGCGTGACGCGTGCGCTGCAGATCATCCAGAAAGAGCTGGACATCACCATGGCGTTCTGTGGCCATACCAACATCAACAACGTCGATTCGTCGATCCTGCTGCCCGGTACCTTTCCCACGGCCTGAGCGGCTGAAAGCCCTCTACCGCGCGGCCGTCGTCGGCGCCGGCAGGCGCTTGAGCGTGGCCAGGTAGGCCACCACGTCCTCGCGGCCCTGCGCATCGTCGAGCTGGTAGTCCATGCCCTGTCCGGGGATCAGCGCCTCGGGGTCGGTCAGCCAGGCCTTGAGCGTGGCACGCGTCCACAGCAGCTTGCTTGCGCGCAGCGCGGGCGAGTAGTCAAAATCCTTCAGCGCGCCCGCGCGGCGCCCCACCACGCCCCGGTGCGCCGGGCCGTCTCCATGCTGGTCCGGGCTGTGGCAGCTGCTGCAATGCGCCGCGTACAGCGCAGCGCCACGCTCCACCGACTGGGCCGCGGCGGGGCTGTGAGCCCCCCACAGCAAGGTGGCCGCAACGGCAACCCAATGAACAGGGAACAGTGGGCGAGACAGAGGCATGGCGGGCAGCATGGGGTGGAAAGCGCGAGCGTTGTGGGCATAGGTGACTCTTGCAGTACGGACGATCCCGCCGCCTGGATTCATGCCCGTCGCGGTTGGGGTGCCCGGTACTCGACTACACCAATTCACGGAGCCAGGGCACTGTTTTTGTGTCCGGCGACATCCAAAGTGCCTGCTGTGGCGTATTCACCTACAGCAAAGCCCCGCAAGGCCTGCCAACCCGATCAATCCAAGACAATGGGCGCATGAGCACCCTCCACCCAGACAGTGAACTGATGGACCTCCTAGACCGCATCGCCGCGCAGGACGACTCCGCGCTGAAAAAGCTGTACGAGCGCACCTCGTCGCAGCTTTTTGGCCTGGCCCTGCGCATCGTTCGCAACCGCGATGCGGCGGAGGATGTGCTGCAGGATGCGTTTTTGACCATCTGGCGCGGCGCGGGCAACTACCGCGCATCGCTGAGTCCGCCCATGGCCTGGATGGGTTTGATCGTGCGCAGCCGGGCGCTGGATGCCCTGCGCAAGCGCACCACCGACCGGTCCGATCTGATGAACGAGCTGGATGACGAGATGGCGCAGACGCTGGAGGGCGACATGCCCAACCCCATGGACGCCGCCGATGCCAGCGAGCAGGCCTTTGCGCTGCACCACTGCCTGGGAAAGCTCGATCACAAGCAGCGCGAGGTAGTGAGCCTGGCCTACCTGCGCGACCAGAGCCACGGCGAGCTGGCCGAGCAACTCAAGCTGCCGCTTGGCACCGTCAAGACCTGGATCCGCCGGGGCCTGGAACAGCTGCGCACCTGCATGGCGCGTTTTGCGTGAGGTTGCCATGAACATTACCCAACACCCCGAACTGCTCGACCGCCTGGCTGCCAGCTACGCCCTGGGCACACTGCGTGGCGGCGCCCGCCGCCGATTTGAAAGCCTGGCCCGCGAACACGCCACCGTGCGCGCTGCAGCGCTGGTCTGGCAGACCCGCTGGTCCGGCCTGACCGAGTTGCAGCCCGCCATCCACCCCGCGCCCGCCGTGTGGACGCGCATCGACAACCTGGTGCAGGCCGACCGGGCTGCGTCCGCCATGCAAGCTGCCCGTGTGCACCAGGCCGCAGAGGCCCCAGGCGGCTGGTGGCGCAACCTGCTGGTGTGGCGCGGTGCGGCGGCTGCGGGCGCCATCGCCACGCTGGCGGCTGTGGTGGTGGGCGTGCAGGTCAATGGAGGCCTGCGTGCCACCACGGGCGCGCAGATCGCCGCACTGCAGCAACAACTACAAGCCACACCCCAGATCCAGTACGTGGCGGTGTTGGCCGATGACAAGGCCGACGCGTCGATGTTGGTGACGTTCGACCCCAAGAACAACCAGCTCGTGCTGCAGCGCGTGGGCGGTTTCCAGGAAGGGACGGACAAGTCCTTGCAACTGTGGGCGCTGCCGCCCGCGGGTGGCCCGCGCTCATTGGGCGTGCTGGGGCAGGACAAGCTGCTCAAGCTGGTGGCCCAGGAGGGCGATGTGAAAGAAGTCCCCACGCTGGCCATCAGTCTGGAACCCAAGGGTGGTGTGCCCAGCGCCACAGGCCCGACCGGGCCGGTGCTGTTCAAGGGCGCTCTGATCCGCAAGGCCACCTGACACCCGGGTTCCAGGCAGTTGCTTACAGGTCTGGAAGAACCGGTGGCAAAAGAAAAGAATAGTCGCCACCGTTGAATCCACGGGTTTCTCTTCGTCGTATTCAAGGTGGGGTGCTTGGCACCCCACCATCCACCTACGAGGAGATCCCCATGCCATTGAAAAAAATCAGTCTGGCCGTGCTGGCTGTTCTGGCTGCCAGCGCAGCGGGCGTTAGTCTGGCGTCCAGCCACCGCGAGGCGCCGTTCATCACGACCCAGCCCAAGGTTGACGGCAGTGACTTCTACCTGTTCAACAGCTACGAACCGGGTCGAGCGGGTTTTGTCACCATGATCGCCAACTACCTGCCGCTGCAGGATGCCTATGGCGGCCCCAACTACTTCAGCCTGGACTCGAATGCGCTGTACGAGATCCACATCGACAACAACGGCGACGCAGCGGAGGACATCACCTTTCAGTTCCGCTTCAAGAACACGCTGAACAACGGTGGCAACGGCATCACGCTCGATATCGGTCCTGATGGTGCCCGCAAGAAGGTGGCCATTCCGCTGCGCAACGCCGGTGGTATCAGCGGCGCAGCGGGCGACCCGCTGGCTTACCGCGAAGAGTACGAGATGTTCATCGTGCGCGGTGACCGCCGTACCGGCAAGCGCGAGCAGATCACCATGGCCGGTGGGGGTACCACCTTTACCAAGCCCATCGACTACATCGGTGAAAAATCGCTGGGCAATGCGGCCGCCTACGACGCCTATGCCGGCAAGTATGTGTATGGCATCAACATCCCCGGCTGCGCCACCCCCGGCAAGGTGTTTGTGGGCCAGCGGCAGGACCCGTTCCCCGTGTCGTTGGGCACCATCTTTGATCTGGTGAATGCCCCTGCCGCTGTCATTACCAGCGAGTCGAATGCTGCGGCCTTCGGCGCGGGCCAGATTGCCAACAAGAACGTTACGTCGCTCGCGGTGGAAGTGCCCACCAATTGCCTGACTGCTGCATCGGGCGAGAAGGTCATCGGCGGCTGGACCACTGCCAGCCTGCGCCAGGCCCGCTTGCTCAATGGCAAGCCAGACTCGGGCCTGCAGGCCAGCGAGAAGGCCGGTGGCGCATGGACGCAGGTCTCGCGCCTGGGCATGCCGCTGGTCAACGAGGTGGTGATTGGCCTCAAGGACAAGGACAAGTTCAACGCATCCAAGCCCAAGGATGATGCGGCCAACTTTGCGGACTACGTGACGCACCCCACGCTGCCCGCGCTGGTCGAGACGCTGTTTGGCGCCAAGGCCCCCACGAACTTCCCGCGCACCGACCTGATGACGGCCTTCCTCACGGGGCTGCCCACCGTCAATCGCCCTGGCAACATCACCGGCCTGGGTGCCGGCGGCCCCCTGGCCGAAATGCTGCGCTTGAACACCGGCATTGCCGCGACGGCTGCGGTTGCGCAGAACTCGCTGGGGGTGGTGGCAGGGGATGCGGCCGGCTTCCCGAACGGCCGCCGCTTGGGCGACGACGTGGTGGACGTATCGCTGCGCGTGGCCATGGGTGCGCTGTGCACGGTGACGGGTGCCACGGACACGCTCAAGGTGGGCTGCAAGCCGGGTGATGCCCCGGCAGGAGGGGTAGCGTTTGTGGACGGCTCGCGCACCAAGGCGACGGACTACCGTACGGCGTTTCCGTATGTGAACCCACCGCTGCCTGGTGCCAAGAACTTCTGATCCGAAGGAGCCACACCATGCAAAAGAACCTTCGGATTCAGCACCTGGCCCTCACTTCGGTGGCGGCATTGGCCATCACCGGTTGCGGCGGGGGCGGTAGCGGCGACAACACGGCAGACCCTGGCAATGGGGGCCCCGTGATGGTGAATGCGTTCGCGTATGTGCAGCCCATTGTGGCCAGCGGCGCGTCGGACACCGCCGAGCCTCAAGCGGTGGACCAGCTGGTGCTGTCCAGCACCGAGGCTGAAGAGCCCGATTCGCGGCTCTGACCCTTGCGCGATGTCCTGGCTGCGCCCTGAAGGGGTGTGGCCAGGGCGTGCGTGGGTGATTGTGTCTCTTTCGATATCCGCTGTTGTCACGAGCCCATGAAGAAACCTCATCACTGTGTGTGCGTGGCCTTGTGCCTGGTGCTCTGGACGGGCGCGGCCCTGGCGGCCTTGCCGCAGGACTTGCCACCTGGCCTCGATGCCGATGTGGTCGAGCGTCTGCCCGAGCGTGTGAGCGCAGCCCCCGCCACGCCCCAGGCTGCTGCCGCCACGGCCCGGCGCTGGATCACGCTGTCACGCGAGACGGCGGACCCGCGTTACCTGGGCCGGGCACAGGCGGCCCTGGCACGCTGGTGGAGCCAGGCGGACGCCCCGGCCGATCTGCTGGTGTTGCAGGCCACCGTAGAGCAAGGGCGCCATGAATTTTCAGCCGCGCGCGCCACGCTGGAGCGCGCCTTGCAAACCAACCCCGCACAGGTGCAGGGCTGGCTCACGCTGGCCACGCTGGAGCGTGTGGCCGCGCGCTATGAGGC
>NZ_QAIM01000604.1:0-11554 GCF_003061035.1 Acidovorax sp. HMWF018 | reverse complement strand
AGGCGATTTTGAGGGGTTGACTTTCAGGATACGGAAAAATGCGGCTACAGCCGCTGAACAGGTTCGGACGCTGGGGAGTATTTCAGCAGCCTGCTAGTTCGTCTTTGTTCATTTCGGGGGGTAGATCCATCTCTTTACCGTGTATGGAGATACCCGGTACATCCATCCACGGGGCCGTACTGCTCAAAACACACTTTTTTCGGGATGGAGATGCCGGTCTGGTCCATCCTAGTTGGATGAATCCACCCATCCTATAGCATCCTCAGGTGTAGGCTTGAAAAAGTGTCAATCCTAATAGGATGGATTCAGGGTGCCAATCCATCCTATTAGGATGCACAGCTTTTTGGACTTTTCATGTCGCAGGGAGCGGAGGGGGTTGGGTCTCTTTATGATCCATTATTTGCCGTTCCATCCTAATAGGATGAATCCACTAGGTCAAAGAGCCGCTGGAACAGCTGATCTTGCAGTCCGCATAAAGAGGGGTGTGAATTCATCCTATTAGGATCAAGAGGCGTAAAATGATGAAAACGTCGTTTTGTCTGCGCAATTCGTTGAAGTGAGTCATTAGTCACTCTGTACTGCTACGAGACCGTCCGACGCCAGGCGTATTTGCTGCGACTACGCTGCGGTTGACCGGCGACAAGAATTGCACGTAATTGCATTAAGTGTCTAATGGAGTGCGATTAATTGTGAAGTTTATGTAATGAAGGTGGGAGCGCAAGCGGGAACTTTTATTTCCGAAGAGCACGGAGCAAAAGTGAGTGTCGAAACGCTCGGAAATGCAATTCACTCCGGCAAGGAAAGCATCTTGCTCATGGGTGAGCGTGTCGAACTTGCTCCTTTCCTCAAGAAGGCAAGTGAAACTCTTTCCTCTGTCGAAGCCACTTCGATTCAAAAGGCTCTCCGCGTGGAAAGTATGTCTCCTGACGTTATTGTTCTGGTCGGCGGTGGATCTTCCTTCTTCCAGCAGGCAATTCAGGAGGCATTCCCGCGCCTGAAAGTGGTATCGCCTAAAAATCCTGTGCTTTCGAATGCGCGTGGATTTTGGCTGCTCGGCGGTGCTTCTGTATGAGCGGCAAAAGCCTGAAAGTCGTTGTCGAAATTAACGAGGCATACCCGATTTTGCATAGTGCTTTTGCGCGGATTCCGGCTAATGTCAGATCAGAACGGCTTAGGGCTTTGGCAATGATCGGTATGTACCTTGAAAGCGGATCAGAAACTTTCAGGGGCATTCCGGTCAACATGGGGGTTGTTGACGGGCAGCTCGAACCGATCCAGTTCGCAGTGTTTATTGGCGAAACACAACCCAAGTTGCTAGATCAGTTGAGCAGTATTTCTAAGCGCGCTAGAGCCGAACGTTTGAGGATATTGGCACTTCTGGCGCTCTATTCAGAGACGGGGAAACTCGTAGTAGACGGGAGTAAGCCAGCAATACAAGCATCTATGGCGGCGGAGCCTGGATCTCAGATTTCGTCGGACAGCCCACGCTCAAGACAACCTGCGCTACCGACGAATGTAGCTGACGTGGAGTCTCTTCCGAAGCCTGTTGACCCGGTAAAGGAGATTGCAGGTAGTCCAAGCAGTACCGAATTGCCTCCAGTTGCATCGCCTACGACCGACGCCAGTAATAGGGTTGGCAAAGGCGTTCGAAGCTTTGCACGTTCTTTGGGTTAATTGAATGAATGAAGATCTGAAAAACACTCAGTCCGCAAGTCTTGGCTCTTGGACTGTGGGCATACCCCCAGAGGGAGTCCGAGTCGCCATGGCTTGCCGTAAGTGGTGCGGTATTCACAATGAGCGGTATGTGGAGGTCATTGCCCACGACCCTTCGATGTACCTTGATTCCCTCGGCCTGGAAATGATGATGAAGCCATCGGTTACCGTCATTTATGGCAGTGTTTTCACTCAGGGGAATACCACCTGCATCCTCAATGAACACGGAATGCCAGTAGGCGCATATCCCAATTCCATTCTGGCCTGGACCAGAGTACCTGAGGATTTACTGCAGAACCTGCAAGCTGCGGTCTTGACAGACCTGGCCGTGGGACTCGCCAGCAAGCGCGCCAAATCTTCGTAGGCAGGCCTGTTTCTGCGGAGCGCGTATGCGTCAAGAGTTTGTTCGTGGAAAACGCCGGTACATCCTGAGCCTGGATGTTGATCTATTCGATGCCTGTGTAATCAACCGCCATTGGTACGGCGAGACAAATCGCCGTCATGGACGCAGACAGGAACTATTCACGGACCTGGATCTGGCCAAGGTCAGATTCACCGTAGTACAGGCATACCTATTGAAAAGGGGCTACGAGTATCCACCGACATTTGTTTTGAGTGAAGGGCTAGGGTAGCATGAGCGTTCTGATCCTTTGATCGGGGTTTGCGAAAAACAGCGCTCTCACATTACGCTCGCTTCTTTGCCAAAGGGCTGACCGGTGGTCAGCCCTTTGTTTTTGGGCGGGCAGCGTGAACGACTTCACCGAATTGGACGCCAGCGGGGGGTCTGTTGAGCACGCTCCGGGCTAAGCTCGCCACTTCCCCTTACCGTCCAACCCAATGAAACTTCCTGTCCTCTTGCCCTTGGTGTCAGCCGCAGCTTTGGTGCTGACCGGTTGCGGTGAAACGACCGTCGAAGACGTGCGCAAGGTCTACGGCGCCATGAGCGATGCAAAGCTGCAGGCCGAGGCCCTGCACCAGCGGGTAGAGTGCCGCGCGGCGACACAGGATTCGGACAAGCCAGGATCTCCGTGCAGCCGCGCGAACCTCGCGGAGGAGATGGCTGAATCTCGTGGGTGGTGCTGGGGGCCCTACGCCGCCGCCAACTCGGACAAGTCTTGGCTACGCTGCACCGATGACGTGACGAAATCGGCGCAGGCCAAGGCAACCTGGTTCGCCGCGACCCAAAGCGGCTCCTGTCGTGAGTCCAGCCTGATCGAAGCCATCAGCAAGGTGCTGGAGCACGAGGGTCCGTGGAATGTGAAGACCTCGTTTTCGAAGGAGGGCTTCTTCGACGTGTCCAGCCAGCTCAAGGACGGTACCAGCTACAAGGTGCGGCTGTACCCCAGCTGCGGTTCGGCTCAGATGGTCTACATCGCCAAGCCTGGTGATGAGGGTGGCGTGTCGGTTGCCGCGCCCCTGGGGATGTCGCCCAGAGATGCTGGTGATCTCTATGGCTTCGATGTCCGCAACTGCAGTGCCTATTCGTTTGGAGGCGGTATCGGGTGTGGCATGGGCTACCAGGCCGGCATGCCGCCGCCCATCCGCTTGAGCGACGGCTTCATTCCCTGCTCGGTGGATCGGCCCGTGCAATTCGACTTCCAGCCGCGCCGGGGCATGGTGGGTGTCACCTGCAGCGTCACGGCCGAGGACATGTCTGCGTTCGAGCAGCGGATGGCAGGTGCCTTTGGAGAGCAGCAGCGGGCGTCAGATGGAAGCCGCCGATGGCAGCTCGGTGGCTACACGGTCGGCAGTGTGGAGGTGGTCGTTTTGGGAAAGACGCTGCGGCGTGTGTCCGTCTACCAGGACTGACCTTTTCGCTCGGGTGATCCTGTCGTGGGTTCGGGCGACAGGAATCTCCTTTCCGCCCAGATTTCTCATCCGTTAGGTGTTTCTTGTCGTGGCCCATGCACCCTGAGGGGGTGATCCAGCATCCCATCGGCTCGCCCACGGCCCCGGATGACGGTGGCTATGGAACCAGCTCAGCGCACGCGCTCTCGCATGAAGCTTCGGCCTCGCTTTCGCTGATTCCGAACGCCTCGAACATGGCGTTGCCGCGCTGAAACAGGTCAGCCATCTGGGCAGCAAGCTCATGGCGGTCAAGAAACTCGGTCCCTGTACTGCTCCCCCGGCGATGGATCTTGACCTTGCACAGCAGTGCCAACAGCAAATGGATCGCCCCTACATGCCTGTGCAGGAACCACATCCAGTGGGGCCACTCTTGGGCGAGTCGGGCAAAGAAGGCGCGCACCTCGGGGATTTCCGCCAGTTCACGGTGGTCAGAGTCGTAACCCAGCACCTGAATCACCAGGCACTCTTGGTAGCGAAGGGCCGTCTCTCGGGACTCGGCGATTGCGTGCAGGCGCTCCAGCGCGCTCGCGATGTTTCCGGTTTCAATCTCGCGCTTGGAGATCTCCAGCACCAGCAGCGCGTCACCCTGGAAGGCGGCGAGGCCATCGGCATCGGTTCGCACTACTGATGGACGCGGGGTCATGGGCATGGGTTGCACTCCTGATTCACGAGACGATGGCTACTTGAGAGCCCAGAGCTGCGCGCAGAACACTGAGGTGGAGGCGATCACTGCCGGGTTGCACGAGCGGTGTGCTTGATACCTTGGTCATGCTGGCCACGCCGCGTTCGAACAGGCAGATGCAGGAATGGTAGGGGTGCTGCGCGGATGCGTACATGACCCCATGGGCACCGGCCTTCCGGGCGTCGGCGGCAAAGGCTTGTGTGGCCTCGTAACGCAGGGATTGCAGCACAGGGTAGTTCTCCTCCAGCCCGCGCAGATCGACAAGGCGCATCCCTGCTGCCGTGCGAAAGGCGACCAGTGAGCGTTGCCGGAGTTGATCCAGGGTGTAGCTGCGCGTGTCCCGCCGAAAAAGCGCCTCGTAGCACGAGGTCTGCTCGCTATCGGCGAGGTAGGCGGTGGGTTCGTCGGACAGATCGAAGCGGCCGGTGGGAACACCGAAGGGCGGGAGGATGAACCCGCGCGTGCGCACGCTGTCTTTGCGCCAGCTGGTGCGCTGGATGCGGTGCCAAGTTTGGCGGTCGGGAAGTTCAATGAATGGCGGATTGAGGTCTGTCAGGTTCATGGGGCGAGGTCATTCAGTGAGCCTCAGCCGTTGCCAATGCCAGGATGTGTTTCGCTGGGACGCCCTGCTCAAGAGCGGCGCGCGGTGTCTGGCCGTCCAGCGCCGATGCCGGCGTCTCCAGGAAGGTGAGCACCTGCCAGCCATCGGACGCGCCAAGGGCCGATGCCAAGGGCTGCAGGATGGGCCACAGGTTGGGTTCGAACTGCCAGCGTGGCAATTTGAAACCCCGGCGCAGGTGGGAAACCCCGATGCAGCGGCGCGACTTGATCCAGGCGTTGATGGTCACCCGGCTGGCGCCCGCCAGCAGTGCAGCGTCGTCGGTCGTGATCATGTCGTCGGCTTCCATGCGCTCGCGGCGGTACTGCGCCCCCGAGCGCAAGACAGCGGCAGACTGGGCCGCTGTCGCGTAGGGATCAGGAGACGCCTGCGAGAGGTCTGGGGCATTGCGGTGGGCAAACGGTGAGGAAATGGACAGGGTGTTCATGGGGATTTCAAACCGTGGTGCGCTTATGGCGCGTTGCGCAGGTTGGGCTTTGCCGCCGAGAAGAAGCCAGAAGTAGATCCGTCGCGAAGGTCGGTGTTGTTGCGGCGCCGTGCGCTCAGGCGCGCACCACCGCCCATCTTCGGGAAGCGGACTTCCAGGCGTTCGTGGCTGTACCACTGCGAGACGCGACTCGACAGAGTGCTCATCGGGTAGGAAAAGGGGTGCCATGTGCATGACCTCCGCATCGTCTGATGCACGGCCAGGAACGCTTTCATCATGGCTACCGCAATCCTCTACGGTTCGAACGGAACCACGCAGCCGTTGCGGCGAATGATCGCGTAGTGATCTAGCGCTGAAGGCGCTCTGGGCAGACTCGGGCCGTCTATACAAACAAGCATTTCGATCTCCTGTGGTCACGCGGCCGACATCCATCGGCCAGGCCGTGCTTCCATGGGGAAATGTACATCGCTCCTGAAAACTTCGCAAGATTAGATAGCTACGTTGAATTGAGTACGTCTGATCAATCCGTTAACTTCGTTAAGTTTTTGGCGCTTCGGAATCGTTTTACATTTAATGTGTACTGTCCCATAATATCCATTATGGAGCATTAAACGAGACTCAAAAAAAGAGGAGGGGACATCCCGCTCCTTTTTCGCTTAGTTGTTCCGGCTGGGCTGGCGCTGCGGCCAGTTGGCCAAGCCGCCAGTGCACGAGGACAATTCGTCTTTCAAGGTCATGACCCACTCTACGCCCGAAATTCCTGAAACGCAACCGCCCGCCGAATCCGGCGCCCTCGCCGAGCCCGGAAAACTGGCGGTGGTGGATCTGGACGGTGGCCAGCCGCTGGAGCCCGCGCAGCGCGTCAAACCGGCTCGCCGACGCGGACGCCCACCAGGTTCGCAGACCCGGATCGCCCACAACAATGCGACGGCCGACGAGTTCGCGATGCTGCGCGCCATCGCCCAAGGTGTGGATCTCACTGTAGCAGCTCGCCAGTACATGCTGTGGCCGGGTCGTGCGCCCGAGCGTCCAGCGCTCGTCAAGAAGTACCAGGAACTTTTGGACCGGATCGAGGCTGCAGCCAACGGCATCGAGCAGTCCCAAGAGGCCCGCGCTATGGTGAGGGTCCTCAGGGACCACCAGGCCATAGTGAGCGCAGTGCCGGTTGGGTCACCCGGTAGCAACACCGAGCCTCCAGCGCCCACCAGTGGACAAGTGGACATCGCCGTGCAGGCCCAACCCGTGACGGTGCAGGCACCCAAGGTGCTCAGCTTGGAAGAGTTCGCGGCCCAGTTCGACCCGGACATGTTCTCGGAGGCTGAGCTGATCGAGCGGTACGAGGAGGCCCTGGCAGAAGCAAGGGCCGAACCTGCTCCTGACCTGGCACCCTCCCCGAGTCAGGTAGAGATCCCCCTCGCGCCCGAGACCAAGCCCTCATTGCAGACCGGGGCGGTGCAGCTGCTTCAGGCAGGCCGCAGTGCGGCCGAGCGGATGGCGGATGTCTTGCATGCGATCAACTGGCTGGATGAACACCTGGGCACCAAGCCCGAGCGCGCTCACCGCGTCGAACAGTGGGTCGTAATGTCCGGTAGTCAGAAGGAGGCCCTTGGCAAGGCGGGCGTGATCACGCTGGGGAACCTGGTGGACTGGATCTCGTTGAAGGGCGACCGCTGGTACGACGAACTGCCTGGCTACGGCGTCAGGCGGGCAGAAAACCTGCTGGCGTGGCTGCATCGCTGGACGCTGACGCCGGCACCAGGTCTTTCGCGACTCCCCGCGCTGGCCAACAGCCGTGAACTGCAGATCTCTTCGCCCTACGAGATGCAGCCGTTGACATCGATGCTGTGGCCAGAAGAATTGGACGGGAGCGACGGAAAGTTCCGGGCACTCACCGCCAATACGATGGAAGCGTCGAATGATGTTGAAGCGGTACAGGCGTGGTTCAGAAAGATCCAGCAAAAGTCACCCCACACCCAAGAAGCCTATCAACGGGCCATAGAACGCTTGATCCTCTGGGCCATTCATGAACGCAAGCGGGCGCTGTCGTCCCTCACGGAAGACGATTTCTTTGCGTTCAAGAAATTCCTCATCAACCCGCCAGAGCATTGGGTGCAAGTGGCCAAAGGCACAAAGCAGAAGTACACCGATGGATGGAGACCTCTGCGTGGCCCCCTCAACGCCCAGAGTCTGAACGTGACTTTTTCCGCCGTGCGGGCCATGTACACGCACTGGAAGAAATCAGGGTACATCAGTGCCAACGCAGCCCTGGCGGTGGACGGGCAAAAGCGGGATGAGGTGACGATGGATGTGTTCCGATCCTTCACGGAGGCTGACCTGCAGGTTGTGGGTGACACGTTCGCAGATCTACCGGATGGACCCGCCAAGCGCAGGCTGCGCGCCCTGTTTCGGCTGATCGAGAACGCTGGGCTGCGACGGGCGGAAGTGGCGCAAGCGCGGTGGGCCCATGTGCAAACCGACCGAGCCCTGGAACGTGGCGTGGAGTCCCGAGTGTTGGAAGTCTTGGGCAAAGGCATGCGCAAACGCACGGTCCCCCTGAACACGGCCACGATGCAAGCGCTGCGTGAGCACCGCAAGGACCGCGAAGAGCTGATGGCTCAGGGCAAGCTCGCGCTGTTCACCCAGGTCAAACCTGAAGACCAGCCGCTGATCGGCGTGCTGGATGATCGATGGATCTCCACCAGAGACAAGGGATTGGCCATTGAACGCGCGCAGATGGCTTTGCGCTCCAACAAGGCGCTGCCCACCATCGAGATCGAACGCGAGGCCGAGGTGGGCAAGATCAAGTACACGGTCAATGAGCATGGGGCCTTGTCCAGTCACATGCTGTACACCATCCTCAAGAGCTTCTTCAAAATCTGCTCCGACAATGCCCACGAGATGGCGGGTGAAGGGAAGGCGCCCTTCATGCGGGCTTCGACCCACTGGCTGCGCCACACCTACGCGCACAAAGCGCTGGAGGCGGCTGGTGGAAACCTCAGTGTGGTGCAGGAGTTGCTCGGGCACAAGAACATCAACACCACCGCTATCTATGTGAAGGCCGGCATGGGAGAGCGCATCAGGGCGGTGGACAAGATGAAGACCAGTATCTGAGCCCCAGCGGGTTGCTCAGGCCAACCGCTGGAGAACGGGGCGCAGCGGTTCGTCGTCTTTTCGGCTGGACGCGCGTGCGAGTTCCAGGCGGGGACCGTCAGGCAGATGCAGGCGAAGATGCAGGAGCCCCCGGACGTTTTTGAGACCGGCGCGAAGTGCCACTTCCGGCTGGGGCATGCCAGACAGCATCCATTGCACCAGCCTGGTGTTCCTGACGATCTGCGGCCCAGCGCGAACCGGGTCATCTTGGCCAGCAGATCGACTGGCAGCAAGCAGGTGCGCGCGCACGAGCACCAGCAGGTTTTCGTCGGTCATCGGCTTGCCCGTCTGCGAGCTGAAAAGTGCCGGTGCCAAAGCGTGCTTGCCCGCTGTCGCCTTCACCTGCAGCCAGGATTTGATGGCCGAGCGCACTTCGTCGGACACGACCATCGTGCGCAGTTGGTTGACGCCACCCGAGGTGATGCGGATCGAGGCGCCCTTCCCTGCCCCGCCGTCTACGAAGGACTCGACTGTGAGTGCGCGGATTTCAGCCGAGGTGAGCCCCAACTCAAAGAGCACCAGCAAAAGCGCTCGGTTGCGGATGTCGATGGCCTTCAGGCCCGCATCATCTTCGGCGCCATCTCGAAGGATCTTGAAGCACTGCTCCCAGACAACGGGCGACAGGATGGCCCCCTTGGGATCTTCAGAGGGAGGCTTTTCCTTGTCGGCAATGCCTGCAGCAGGATTTTCTGCAACCAACCCGCGCTTCACAGCGTAGTCATACACCCGCTCCAGCAGGCGCCAGTACCGACGCTCGGTGATCACGCTGATTTTGGTGTCGCCGTTGGCGCGAGTCTCGATACCGGAAGCGAGATAACCCTTGACCAGTACGGGGTCTGCATCAGTCCAGTGAACCCACCTGGGGTTTTCCTTGTCCCCACCGGTTGTCAAAAACTTGGTCCACGATATCCAAAAGTACCTGTAGAAAACAAAGTCGTTGATGGCCCGCTGGTCATCATTCGCGCAATGCTCTAGCCATTGCTCGAAAAACTCATCTGCGCTCAATTCGACTTTGGAATTCATGATCAACTGAATTGTCGTGACTTATTGTGCTATGAGCAATTGCGAGAAGACGACAGAGGGTCCATCCGCTGTTGCAAAAGCGCTTCGGGTAAGAGCCTCAATTGACCTGTAAGATTGCACGCAATTGCGGGTGTTGTGCAGTGCCCCTATTGCGATCAATGCTTTGATTTAGTTGTAACTCCCTACAACTGACGACCTATCTAACGCCGGGAATGGCCGGTGCATGTAATCCAAAGTTTCTTATTACTGGTACAGGCGAAAAAAACCGGCGCCCACGTAAGTGGTGCGCCGGTTTTATATTGGTAGAAAAAGCAACAATCAATAGCTTAAACGCAATCGAAAAGAGCTGCTTGGGACTCATAAAGCACAGTGCAGCGAGCCTTGAGTTCATCAACGCTGCGCTGGCCATGAAGATCCTTTGACTGCAGCCATTGGCTACGCCTCAGGATCTCGTCCATCATGCGGCTGTGGCCAAGTCCATTGGTGAGGATGCCTAGCCGCTGGTATATGCGGTACCCTTCTGTCCAATCCGGGTTGTCGTCACGACAGTAATCCCGAATGTAGTCCTCCGCAAGAAAGGCCAGGAAGTCCATGGCTCCATCTTCGTCCACGGCGAGCTTACGCCCCTCCTCGTAGTCGCAGACAAGAGCCCCGTTCTTCAACGCCTTCAGCTTGATGTCACAAGACTCGTGATGCAACTCCATGAGCGGATCTCGCATTCCAGCCATGCTGTTGATACCCGTCACTTGATACCAATCCTCGCCGACGAAAATGCGGCCGACTCTTGGTACTGGTGATGGTGGCATATAAGGCACTTCAGGCGCCTGCTCGTACATCCGCCGATCCACAACATCAAAGTAGGTCTTGATGGCCGTGAAGGGGGGGAAAAATGCACTGGCAGACCATTTGGCGTCAATGAGGATCAGCTGAGCAGCCGAGATGATCGGTACACCTGACAGCCTCTCAGCAGTCAGGGTGTAAATCAGTAGTTTGCGTAACGTCTCCGGTGTGAAGGCGTCGGCAACTACTTCAATGTGACCATCCTTGGCAATGGTGCGTCCAAGATGATTCCGTAGTGACCAGTCGTATTGAATGTTCACCAGGTATGTTCTGAGCCGATTCAACGGCTTCAGTTGTCCGTACTTGGTTGGGTTCGACTCGACCAATTGCTCGGCAGAACGATCAGTCTTCCCAGCCCGAGTACATGACCAGCAGCCGCTGCGCGTGGAACAGGGAGTCGAAGAGCCCCGTACTGCATCAGCAGAGAGCACCACGCAGCCGCCGCCGGCGTCTCGGTAAAACTCGATCACCTCAGAAAAGTCCGAGTAGGACTCCAATAAACCTGCAGCAGCATAGCCAAGGGTTTCCCACACATCGTCCGTGCTGAACGAGAAGATGGGTGTCAACCGAAGATCTCCATCAGAGTTTGACCAGATCCCATCCCCATGCTCGCGCCTTGCGGCAATTCGCACGTCGCGCGCTGCAGATTCGCCAGAACGAACCCCAGTCATCACGACAGGTCTATTCCAGCCCTTGTGGCCGTCAGCCTTGATCATTGCCTCTTTCAGCAATCGCTGGCCCACGTCAACTTTCCATGACTGACTACAGTCCATCGTGGGGGATGACGGATAGGTTGGAAGGGCTCGCCCCGTGAGTACGCGCCCAGGCCAGCTTGAGTTCAGATCCGGCTCGCCCGTTAGCACAATGAGTGTGAAGTCGTGCTTTGCAGCAAAGGCTTTCATCTTTGTGAGTTCGGCCATCGCCAAGGCTGCGACAACAGGATTTTCAACCCCGGTAGAGCTGTGAGTCACATAGATCGGCGGGAGGCTGAGCCCCCTACGCCGATAGTCCGCAGCAACTGTGAGCAACAAGCAAGCCGTCGCGCTCGAATCCTTGCCCCCGCTGTACGCCAAAACGGCAATGTGTCGTTCATCAAACACCTCGCGGATGAGCCGCATAGCGCGGTCCATTGGCTGTTCTCGTGAGAACTGGACCAGGGGGTCTCCTCGTTTTCAGTGCAATAAGTGACGGTACGCAAAGCTAGCACTGGCGCGGGGGTGGTCTGGGTAGACCGTTGATTTCATTGACTTTC
>NZ_QAIM01000093.1:0-9749 GCF_003061035.1 Acidovorax sp. HMWF018 | reverse complement strand
CAACACCAAGTGGCCCGTCAATGCGGACTGCACCGCAATTTGGGCGGTTTCCCCATCCCGCATTTCACCAATCATGATGATGTCAGGGTCCTGTCGGAGGATCGAGCGCAAGGCGTTGGCAAACGTCAAGTTGATCTGCGAGTGAACCTGAATCTGGTTGATGCCTTCGAGCTGATACTCGACAGGATCTTCCACAGTGATGATCTTTTGCTCGCTCGCATCAATTTTCGCCAAGGCCGCATACAGGGTGGTGGTCTTGCCAGAGCCGGTCGGGCCGGTGACCAACAAAATGCCATGCGGGCGGGCAAGCAGCTGGTTGAAGCGCGCCAACGTGTCTTTCTCGAAGCCCATTTTTTCGAGTTCCAGCCGTACACTGGCCCGATCCAGGACCCGCATGACCACACTTTCACCGTGAACCGTAGGCACGGTAGAAACACGCAAATCCAGTTCGCGCCCCTTCACGCGGGTCTTGATACGGCCATCCTGCGGCAAACGGCGCTCGGCAATGTCGAGGTGCGCCAGGAGTTTGACGCGCGAATTGACGGCTGCAGACAGGCGTGGGGGAACCAGTTCACCGGGGTGGATCACACCGTCAACGCGATAGCGAACATGCAAACCATCATCGAATGGCTCCAAGTGAATATCCGAAGCGCGAAGGTCAATCACGCGGCCGATGATGGTGGTGACCAACCGAATGACAGGCGCCTCGCTCGCGAGGTCTTTGAGATGCTCAACAAAGTCCCCGCCATCCAGCCCGTCGCCAAAGCCGTCGTCCGCATCTTCAGCCTCTTCAACCGGCTCGACCAGAGCTCTTTCAATATCGCTCTCAAGAGCGAGGTGAGGTTGAATCTTTAGCCCTGTGGCGAGGTGCAGCGCCTTGACCACAAACGCGTCCTGCGGCACAGACATGGCAACGTGCAGGACGCCATTCTCCAGGCGTAGCGGATAGATGGCATGGGCCTGCAGAAACTCAGGCAGCAACCCCTCGACTTCGGGCATGAGATCAGGAAAACCATCCGCCTGCACAAAAGGGACACCCAGTTGACGGGCCAAGGCACCTGCTACATCTCCGTCGGACACCAGTCCCAGGCGAACCAGCACACGCCCGAGCATGCCGCCCATTTCCTGCTGGGCGGACAGCGCTCGATCCAGGTCGCGCGACGAAAGCTTCCCCGCCTGCACAAGAAGTTCGCCAAGCCTGGGGCGTGGTTCGGTGACCTCACCAGCCGGTTCGGCCAAATGTGTGTTTGTCGTCATGAAAAGTGTTGAAGCGGCCCCGAAAAATGAGGCACTAACCATAGGCGCACAGGAGTGCCCCCATCCAGCAGAGCTTTGGCAGGAGTGTAGCTTCGCTCTTGGATAGCCCATGTACGCATAAGTTGCGCCTAGGTACATACAACAGCAGCAACGCCGCCCAAGATCGACAAATGCTACAAATTGAGTAGCTTAACAAGCATGAAATACTTGCACTACCCTAGCCTTCTATGAACAAACGCTTCTGCAAGCGTCCAACTGCCTTTGCAGCGAGGCAGACTTACCTGGGCACGCAGACCCCAGGTTCACTCCATACCTTGATTTGCTATGAGTTCTCATGATTCAGTTGACCGACTGATGCCCCTGGCGGGGTTCGTTGCCGGATGTAGCGTCCTTGTTGCGGGCGCCATGGGCGCAGTCCTTCTGTCCAAATACTCGACGGGCGACGCTGCAACCAAAGAACGTATGCTGCTTGCTCCCATGATCGGGGCGATAGATACCTGCATTGCCACACCAGAAGGTTCCCCGTCACATCCTATGGATGACTTGGCACGCAGTTGCGTGGGCCCGCAGGGTTCGGCTGCGGCCTTGGTGGAGTCCACACTCTCAACGCTACAACCCCAGACGGGGGAACGAGGCCGCTATCCGTTGGGCTACACGCTGCCAGTACCGCTACTGAAATTGTTTCATCAAAATCCCCAAGGACATTGGGAGATAGATGGACGCCTGATCAATCGTCTGGTCCGAACGATCCGCGACACAGAAAGACCGCTGATTCTGTACTTGTTTTCGACCCACTTTTCGGCAGACGCCCCTCTGGAACAGGTCTTGGCCCAAGACAGCCGAAACCTGGCGCAGACACGCGATGGCCCTCTCGGACAAAGCAGCTATTACGGCGCGCCTCTGTACAACTGGAGTTTCGCGAGTACCCAGAACGAGTTAACGGAGCGCCGCACACAAGCGGCCCGGGCCGTCCTGGGTGCCGTGTGCCAACTCCCGGCACACGACATCGCCAAAGTGCGGGGCGTGACGCTACTGGGCGAGCTACATCACCTGTTCCCAAACTTTGAGGGAGGTATGGGGTTTGCGCCCCCCTATCGGGTAACGGACTACAGCCCACACTCTGTCACTGCATTTCGCTCGTTCCTGCGCCAAGAATTTCAAAGCATCGAAAAATTCAACCGAGCGGTGGGGGCGGATTACACCTCTTTTGACCAAGTCGCACCGCCTTCCAAAGACATTCGCACCGAACCATTGCAACGATACACCGAACACATCGATTCTTTTGCGCAAGGAACCCTGCCAATTTCTGGATGGGCCTATGTTCCGCACACCGAAGGATCAGGACCGGCCTGGGTGCATGTGTTTCGCAACGGAGTGTTCGTAGGCAAAACGCCGGTGAACAAAGGGCGGCAGGATGTACTAAAAGCAAAGCCCGAATTTGGCAGCGCCGACACCGGCTGGCGTCTGGACATGGATTTCCGGCGCCTGCCTGCTGGCATGCATCGCATCGACGTTTTTCTGGAGCAGGCTCCGGGACACCTCACGCCTCTGGGCACACGGCGTATCGCCATCATGGACAGGGCACAAACCTCACCCACGGAACTGCCTCAACAACCACTTCCAGTCAGCACGACCGCCGTGCCCTCGCCTCTTGCGAGCATCGACATGCCTGTTGATGAATCATCGTATTACTACAACCCCTTGGTCCCGCTGTGGCATCAATTCAGAGGGAAACAGGTGGTGGACTATCTTCGTTTTTTTGACGATGTCGTTCATGAGTCGTGCCTGAGCAAGACACCCCATTACACGCACCAGATCGTTCCTTTTGCCAATCCCAGTTGGGACGCGCACAAGTTCGCCATCGATGCGTCGCTGCGCGAGCAACAAGGAATACGCCTCGGGGTAAGCCTGTACGGAGATGCGAGTTACGGGCAGGCGTTTGGACAGTGGTACAAGGCCACGGGACACCGGGGTTACGGAGTCACGGAATTTCACCCACTCAAGGCCATGAATACGCCAACGCTTCAGCGCACACTGGACCAGCATGCTGCCAGGGGGGCTGAATTCTTGTCTTTTTTCATGGAGCCCCGCTGGGAGGGCAAGCTTGTGGCACGAGGCCACAACATCTTTTCGTTCGACCCAGACAACCCCCAGTTCGGATCTGACGCACTCTACGAGTCAATGCGGCAGGCACTGAGCCAAGGTACTACCAATCCACCGCGCCAATAGAGATTTGGTACCCAGCGTCAGGGGAATACCTCGGCATGAGACAGCTTGACCCCTTGAGCGTCTTTGACGGACAGGCGCGGCTCTGCGGTCAACCGCCAATCGATGGCCAGAACGGGATCGTTCCAGGCTATGCACCTCTCGTGTGCGGGCGCATAGTAGTCCGTGGTCTTGTACAGAAATTCGGCCGTTTCGCTGAGCACGACAAAACCGTGTGCAAATCCTGGAGGGACCCACAGCTGATGATGATTGTCCGCACTGAGTTCAGCTCCCACCCATTGACCGAAGGTGGGTGAACTGCGGCGGATATCAACAGCCACATCAAAGACCGAACCGCTGACTACACGGACCAACTTCCCTTGAGGCTGCTGGATCTGGTAGTGCAACCCCCGCAGCACCCCTTGGACGCTGCGGCTGTGGTTGTCTTGGACGAACTGGTGGGATGTGCCTGTCGCCTCGTTGAAAACCCGTTGATTGAAGCTCTCATAGAAGAACCCCCTCGCGTCTCCAAATACCTGGGGCTCTATCAGAACAACATCAGGAATAGCCAACCGTGTAGCTTGCATGAACAGCGCCTATCAATAAATCTTGTCTTTGAGCAGGCGCATCAAGTACTGACCATACCCACTTTTGACCAGCGGCTGAGATAGCCGCTCTAACTGCGCACTATCAATCCATTGTGAACGCCAGGCGATTTCTTCGGGGCACGCAATCTTCAGCCCCTGGCGGTGTTCCAGCGTGGCGATGAACTGGCCCGCCTCCAGGAGACTTTCATGCGTACCTGTATCGAGCCACGCATAACCCCGCCCCATGATCTCTACGCTCAACTGCCCTTGCTCCAGATACAGACGGTTCAAATCAGTGATCTCCAGCTCTCCACGCGGCGAGGGCTGAAGTTTCTTGGCCATCTCAACCACCTGGTCGTCGTAAAAGTACAGGCCTGTGACCGCATAGCTGCTCTTGGGTTGTGCTGGTTTTTCCTCCAGAGAAAGCACTTTGCCCCGGGAATCGAACTCAGCCACGCCATAGCGCTCAGGGTCCTGCACATGGTAGGCAAAAACACTGGCCCCCACTTCTCGCTGCCGGGCGTTGTTCAGCAGCTCGTGGAAGTCGTGCCCGTAGAAGATGTTGTCACCGAGCACCAGCGCACTAGGAGCTCCACTCAAAAAGGCTTCGCCGATCAGGAAAGCCTGCGCCAGGCCGTCTGGACTTGGCTGCACTGCGTACTGCAAGTTCAATCCCCACTGGCTGCCGTCACCCAACAGTTGCTCAAAACGGGGCGTGTCTTGCGGTGTACTGATGATGAGGATGTCCCGAATGCCCGCGAGCATGAGCGTGCTCAGGGGGTAGTAGATCATCGGCTTGTCGTACACCGGCAGGAGCTGCTTGCTGATAGCCAGGGTGGCCGGATGCAGCCGAGTGCCGGAGCCTCCAGCCAGGATGATGCCTTTGCGTCGCGTCATGTAGAGAGTACCGATCAGAGAACTTCAGCCAGCATGCGCGCCACGCCCGCTTGCCAGTGCGGCATCTGCAGGCCGAAGGTGGTCTGCAGCTTGCCGGTATGAAGGCGCGAGTTGTGCGGGCGCACGGCAGGAGTGGGGAATGCGCTCGTCGGGACGGGCGCAACTTCATTTGCTTCTATTTTGATAGCAGGCTGCGCTTGCTGCGCCTTCGCAATCACGAATTTTGCGTACTCGTTCCAGTTTGTTTCACCGGCTGCGACACAGTGGTACAGGCCTGCGTCCTGCGGGCGTTGCTGCAGGTGACGCAGCGCATGCGCCGTCACGTCGGCCAGCAGGTCAGCCCCCGTGGGCGCGCCCCACTGGTCGTCGATCACGGTAAGGCGATCGCGCTCCTGCGCCAGGCGCAGCATGGTCTTGGCGAAGTTGCCGCCGCGCGCCGCATAGACCCAGCTGGTGCGCAGAATGAGGTGCTTGGGGCACGCCTGCGCGATGAGCTGCTCGCCCTCGAGCTTGGTGCGGCCGTACACGCTCAAGGGAGCAGGCGTGTCGGTCTCGACCCAGGGGCGGCTGCCGCTGCCGTCAAAGACGTAGTCGGTGCTGTAGTGCACCAGCCATGCGCCGAGCTTCGCCGCCTCCAGCGCGATGGCGCCGGGAGTGGTGGCATTCAGCGTGCGAGCGAAATCGGCCTCGCTCTCGGCCCTGTCCACGGCAGTGTGGGCTGCGGCGTTGACAATGACGTCGGGGCGCAGGGTGCGCACCGTCTCAGCCACACCCGCAGTGTTGGCAAAGTCGCCACAGTGTTCCGTGCTGTCGTGGTCCAGCGCCGTGATCGTGCCCAGCACCGACAGGCTGCGCTGCAGCTCCCAGCCGACCTGACCGCCCTTGCCAAAAAGCAAAATGTTCATGCAGCAACGTCCGTGACGACTGCAGTGGCGGCCTCCTGCGCATACTGGGTCTGCACCCAGGCGCGGTAAGCCCCCGTCTGCACGCTGGCCACCCAGTCAGCATGGTCCAGATACCACTGCACAGTCTTGCGAATGCCGGTATCGAAGGTCTCGGCGGGCTTCCAGCCCAGATCCCGCTCGATCTTGCGCGCATCGATGGCATAGCGGCGGTCATGACCAGGACGGTCCTTCACGTAGGTGATCTGGGTGCGGTAGCTCTGGCCGTCAGCGCGGGGGCGCAGCTCGTCGAGCAGCGCACACACCATGTTCACGATCTCGATGTTGGGCTTCTCGTTCCAGCCGCCCACGTTATAGGTCTCGCCGGGCGTACCGGCTTCCAGCACGCGGCGGATAGCGCTGCAGTGGTCTTTCACATAGAGCCAGTCGCGCACCTGCATGCCGTCGCCATACACCGGCAGGTTCTTGCCGGCCAGCGCGTTGACGATCATTAGCGGGATCAGCTTCTCAGGGAAGTGGTACGGCCCGTAGTTGTTGCTGCAGTTAGTGGTGAGGACCGGCAGGCCGTAGGTGTGGTGCCATGCGCGCACCAGATGGTCGCTTGCGGCTTTGCTGGCGCTGTAGGGACTGTTGGGCTCGAAGCCACGTGTCTCGGTGAAGGCCGGGTCAGTGGGTGCGAGCGAGCCGTACACCTCGTCGGTGGATACGTGCAGCAACCGGAAGGCGGCACGTTCGCCCTCGGGTAGCACAGTCCAGTAAGCGCGCACGGCCTCCAGCAGGCGGAATGAGCCGACGATGTTGGTCTGGATGAAATCCTCGGGGCCGTGGATGGAACGGTCCACATGGGATTCGGCGGCGAAGTTCACCACCGCGCGCGGCTTGTTCTCAGCCATCAGTCGGGCGACCAATGCAGAGTCACCAATGTCCCCTTGCACAAAGATATGGCGCGCATCACCTTGCACACTTTCCAAATTGTGCAGATTGCCCGCATAAGTGAGCTTGTCGAGGTTAACAACGGGCTCACTGGAGGCAGCGAGCCAGTCAAGGACAAAGTTGGCGCCGATGAAACCCGCGCCGCCAGTTACCAGAATCATAGGGGGCTGTGTGTGATGCCCGTTGGGCAAAGCCTGTGATTATCCCTGCCCGCCTGACCTCTGGGTAACAGATTTCAACACGGGCCCCTTGGAGGAAGGCGGCGCAGCTTCAGAAGTGGATGCCACGCATCATCTGCTGCAGCGCCACGGCCTCGGCCGACAGCTGCGGCTTGGCGTCCTTGCTGCCCTTGGCGGCGGTGGAGTCTGGGAACATGCGAAAGCTCGTGTTCATGGTGATCTGCGCCACGCGTGGCACCAGCGCGTGCAGCAGCTGGCCGGTGATGCCCAGCCGCGTGGCGATGCGCACCGGCTTGAAGATGCAGGCCTGGGCGATCATGTCCGCCGCCTCCTCGGGGCTCAGCGTGGGCACGTTGTTGTAGATCTTGGTGGGCGCAATCATGGGCGTGCGCACCAGGGGCATGTTGATGGTGGTGAAGGTGATGCCCTGGTCGGCAAACTCGCTGGAGGCACAGCGCGTCCACGCGTCCAGCGCCGCCTTGCTGGCCACATAGGCCGAAAAGCGTGGCGCATTGGTCAGCACGCCGATGGAGCTGATGTTGACCACATGGCCCTTGCGCTTAGCCACCATGCCGGGCAGAAAGCCCATGGTCACGCGCAGGCAGCCGAAATAGTTGAGCTGCATGGTGCGCTCGTAGTCGTGGAAGCGGTCGTAGCTCGACTCGATGGCGCGGCGGATGGAGCGGCCCGCGTTGTTGATAAGGAAGTCCACACCGCCGTGGTTGTCGATGAGCAACTGCACAAAGCGATCGCAGTCGGTCATGTCGGCGATGTCGGCCGAGTACGCGATGAAGCTGTAGCCTTTCGCCTTTGCCTCGGCACAGGCCTCGTCCAGCTTGTCCTGGTCACGTCCGCAGATGATGGTGGTCGCACCCGCCTCAGCAAACTTGTGCGCCGCCGCCAGCCCAATGCCGGACGATCCACCGGTGATCAGCACCACCTTGCCCGCCACCGTGCCCTTGAGCGTGCGGTCGATGAACAGCTCGGGGTCCAGATTGCGCTCCCAGTAGTCCCACAGCCGCCAGGCGTAGTCCTTGAGATTGGGGCAGGTGACGCCGGAGCCCTTGAGCGCGGCCAACGTTTCGCGGCAATCAAAGCGCGTGGGGTAGTTCACGAAGGTGAGCATGTCCTCGGGCAGGCCCAGGTCCTTCATGACCGCGTTGCGCACGCGGCGCACGGGCGCCAGTGCCATCAGGCTCTTCTTCACGCTCTTGGGGATGAAGCCCAGCAGCGCGGCGTTGACAAACAGGTTCATGCGCGGCGCATGGGCTGCTCGGCTGAAGATATCGAGCACATCGCCCACGCGGTAGCCCACTGGGTCCACCAGGTGGTAACACTTCTTGGTGATGTCCTTCTGGTGGCTGATGACGTTGAGGGCGTTGACCACGAAGTCCACCGGCACGATGTTCACGCGCCCCCCTTCCAGGCCCACTGTGGGCATCCAGGGCGGCAGCAACTGACGCAGGCGCTGGATGAGCTTGAAGAAGTAGTAGGGGCCGTCGATCTTGTCCATCTCACCCGTGGTGCTGTCCCCCACCACCATGGCCGGACGGTACACCGTCCAGGGCACCTTGCAGTCCTGGCGCACGATCTTTTCGCTCTCGTGCTTGGTCTGGAAGTACGGGTGGTCCAGGCCCTCGGCTTCTTCGAACATGTCCTCGCGGAACACGCCTTCGTACAGGCCGGCAGCCGCGATGGAGGAGACATGGTGGAAATGCCCGGCATCAATCGCCTTGGCCAGGTCCACCGTGTTGCGCGTGCCCTCGATGTTCACGGCCACCTGGGTTTCTTCGTCCGCACCCAGGTCGTACACCGCCGCCAGGTGGTAGAAATGGTCGATCTGGCCTTTGAGCTTCTTCACGTCGTCTGCCGCCACGCCCAGCTTCTTCGCAGTGAGATCGCCAAACACAGGGATCGCACGCGTGGGCCCGACACCCCAGAAGCTGCGCAGGTCGGCCACCTTGTCCGCACTTTCCTTGCGGATCAGGAAATGCACCACCGCCCCCTTGCGCTCCAGCAGCTTCTTGACCAGCCGCTTGCCAATGAACCCCGTTGCCCCCGTCACGAAATACTGCATGGATAACTCCTCTGAGATAGCTTCATTCTTGCCCAAGGCCTGCGCGCACCGATTCAGCAGAAACCCGCGCCGATGCTAGGCGGCCAGCGAACGCCCCCGCTAGATGGCACGCTCTACATTTTTAGGAGCGCGCGCCTACACCTGTCGCGCAGTGCGGCGTACAGTGCGGCCATGCGTCGAAGGCAACCCGCCCCGGCAAACCCAACCAACCGCACAACGGAGGCCCCATGGTCAAGAAACTGCAGAAACTCAGCGCTGACAAGAAGAAGAGCAACGCCCAACTGTCCAGCACCGTCAAGGACTCCGCCCAGCAGATCTGGCTGGCCGGCCTGGGTGCCTTCTCCAAGGCGCAGGAAGAAGGTGGCAAGGTGTTTGAAGCCCTGGTCAAGGAAGGCCTGACCATCCAGCGCAAGACCCAGGCCGTGGCCGAAGAAAAGATCACAGAAGCCACCAGCCGCGTGACCACCATGGCCAGCGACATCGGCTCCAAGGCCCAGGGCCAGTGGGACAAGCTCGAAAACATCTTTGAAGACCGCGTGGCCAAGGCCCTGGCCAAGCTGGGCGTGCCCTCGGCCCGCGACCTGGAAGCCCTGAGCGCCCGTGTGGACGCCCTGGCCAAGGGCAGCAAGGCTGCCCCCGCCAAAGCTGCTGCCAAGGCAGCCGCCAAGCCTGTTGCCAAGGCCCCTGCCAAGAAGGCGGCTGCCTTGGCAGG
>NZ_QAIM01000092.1:0-7216 GCF_003061035.1 Acidovorax sp. HMWF018 | reverse complement strand
GATGGCGCAACACTGCAGCGCGTGACCATGCGCGGTATGTCCAAACCCACGGGCGCGATGGTTTCGCCCCTGGTCAACGGGTGGACCGAGGCGGTGGATAAACGTGCGCCCTACGACCCCAATGCTGCCAAAGAGCTGCTGGTACAGGCCGGCTACAGCGATGGCTTTGAGGTGGACTTTGCCTGCAGCAACAACGCCATCGTGCAGGACGAGCAACTGTGCCAGGCGATCACCGCCATGTGGTCGCGCATCGGCATCAAGGCCAAGCTGCGCACCATGCCCGCCGTGAGCTACTACCCCATGGCCCAGCGGCACGAGGCCAGCATCGCGCTGCTGAGCTGGGGCGTGCCCACGTTTGATGCGCTGTACACGCTGCAATCACTCACTCGTACCAAGACCACAGGGGGCGATGGCAACTACAACCTGGGCCGCTACAGCAACGAGCGCATGGACTACATCGTGGACCGCGTCAAGACCGAGACCGACCTGCCCGTGCGCAACCGGCTGCTCACCGAAGGCCTGCAGCTGCAGAACGACACCGTGGCCCATATTCCCCTGCACAACCAGATGCTGGCCTGGGCCATGAAGAAAAACGTGGAACTGGTGCAGCGGCCGGACAACCGCATCGACTGGCGGTTGATCAAGGTGAACTGAGCCTTCTGGCGCCACAGCCTTTGAGGCTGCGCGGCCCATGCCGGTGCACCCGTGGAACCGGCTTTGCCGGGCCACCGGTTGCGTCCCCCGGGGGGGGAAGGCGCCGAAGGCGACTCAGGGCGGCACTCAGTGCTCGGGCTGCAGCATGATGATCGCCATGCCCGCCAGCGCGACCAGAACGCCCGCCACATCCCAAGGCGTGGGGCGGATGCCATCCACCGCCCACAGCCAGGCCAGTGCCACCCCGATATAGACCCCGCCGTAGGCCGCATATACGCGGCCTGCGCCTGCGGTGTCGTGCAGCGTGAGCAGCCAGGCAAACAGGGCCAGGCTAGCGGCAGCGGGCAACAGGATCCACGCGGGCTTGCCGTGCTTGAGCCACAGCCAGGGCAGGTAGCAGCCCACGATTTCTGCGAGCGCGGTGGCAACAAAAAGCAGCAGGGTGTTCAGCATGGTGCGGAGCCTTGTGCTGCACTGGGGTTCGGGGTATCTGCATAGGTGGCCAGCCACTGGCGCAGCACCAGCTCGCCCTTGGGGGTGAAGTGCACCACGCGTGAGCCCTGCGCGCGGTGTGCCCATCCCCCGTCGAAGAGGCGCTGCAGCAGCGCCGCGCCCAATGCGCCGCCCAGGTGGTGGCGGCGCTCGCTCCAGTCCAGGCAGGGGCGGCACACCATGCGTCGCTGCTGCGCCAGTGTGGACGTGTCGATACCCACGTGCGCAAACCACCGCGCGCCAGCGGGCGTGATGGTCGTCCCCTGGGGCGTGGCCTGCAGCATGCCCTGGCGCACCAGCGCTTCATAAAACTGCACGCCTACCTCGCCCGCCAGGTGGTCGTAGCACATGCGCGCGCGGCGCAGCGCAGGCTCTCGCGGGCTGGCGCGCAGCCGCACGGCACCGGCGCGAAACGCCACGTTCATCAGTGATTCCAGCAATTGCGCCACATCGCGGTCCGCCAGCCGGAAGTAGCGGTGCCTGCCCTGGCTTTCCACCGCGACCAGGCCAGCATCCAGCAGCTTGGCGAGGTGGGCGCTGATGGTCTGCTTGGTCACACCTGCGATGTCGGCCAGTTCGGTGGCCGTGAGCGCGCGGTCCGCCATCAGGGCGGTGAGGACTTCGGCGCGTGCGCTGTCGCCGATGAGCGCGGCAATGCGCGCGATGTGGGGGCCGTCTTTCATGGTTCGATCTTGGGCGAACCATTGGAAGCCGTCAACCGCCTATCGTGAAGCCCTTGTCCACCAACCTCTCCTGAACGCCATGATCACATGCTTCATTCGCTACGAAATCGATCCCTTTCAGCGCGAGCTGTTCGCCGAATACGCACGCCGCTGGGGCCAGATCATTCCTCGCTGCGGTGGCCATCTGCTGGGCTACTTCCTGCCGCATGAAGGCAGCAACTACGAGGCCTGGGGCCTGATCGGCTTTGACTCCCTGGCCGCCTACGAGGCCTACCGCGCCCGCCTGCGCGCCGACCCCGAAGGCCGCGCCAACTTTGCGCTGGCGCAGGAAAAGCGCTTCATCCTGCGCGAGGAGCGCACGTTCACGCAGGGGGTGGAAGGAACATTGGGCCTGCCCGCCCACCGCCAGGAGCCTGCCGCATGATGGCCGTGATCTTTGAAGTTCAACCAGCGCCCGGCCAGCAGGACGCCTACCTTCAAGCGGCTGCAGCGCTGCGTCCGCTGCTGGAGCAAGTGGATGGTTTCATTTCCATTGAGCGCTTTCAGAGCCTGACCGAGCCAGGCCGTTTGCTGTCGCTGTCCTTTTGGCGCGACGAGGAAGCCGTGGCCCGTTGGCGGCAGATGGATGCCCACCGTCACACCCAGCGGCTGGGCCGCGCCAGCATCTTCGATGACTACCGTTTGCGTGTGGCGACGGTGGTACGAGACTACGGCATGCGCGACCGAGAAGAGGCGCCGCAGGATTCGCGCACCATGCTGGAAACCGGCATGTCGTAAATTGTTGCAGTAGGCCGAAAGTAGGTGCGTTGCCTTGTGATCGTCACGCGCCCAGTGCAAAGATGGAGTTGTCTTGGTGTGGGATGGCTTCTTGCATGCCGTTGGCGTTCAACTCGATTGGCATGGGTGTATGGCGTACTCAGAGAACACGCTCGTACTGGAGCCAGATGCTCTATTTGATGGGTTACGAGACTATGGATGTGCAGATCAAGTATCCAGGTGCGAGTCGATCTCTTTGGCAATGCGTCCCAGAGCCAGCCATACCGTACTGTCGCGTTGGTAAGGCATGGCGCCAGCCACCGGGATACCCGTTTGCGCCAGCCCAGAAAGAATGTTTTTTCTTTCGTCCTTGGGAAGAATGGCGACGTGTTGATAGGGCTGATAAGAGGTCTTTGAAAGCACCAACGTTGTATCGCTCTCGGTGATCTGAGCGGGCATCTCTGATGGCGAGGCAAAGCGCTGGCCGAGGACCGAAAAGACGGGGTCCACGCTGTTCTCCAGCTCCGCAAACCCCACCAGCACCAGCAAGGCCGAGCCTCCCTGGGGCAGGTCCAACGAGAAAACCGTTCCCACAGGGGATGAGGTCCGGATCTTCTTTGGTTTTGGTGGTGAAACCTGGATCGGCTTTTCAGGCGGTTGGGGCGTGTGGAGGCGGGCCTCCAGTGCCTGAAGGGTTTTGCGGCGCGACGCGACGTCGTCAGGTGCATCCCGCTCCCACACATCGACATCCCCGCCCGACTGCAGCAGCGAAAGGGCTTTGTCTTTCAGTGCTTGATCCAGTCGCCCATAGCACCATGCGGTGTCGGCCAGGGCAAGGTACACGAGGCAGGCGATTTCCGTGTTTGCGAGCAGGTCGCCGTAGCGGGCCAGGATCTTCTGGCAAGCTTCCTCGGCAGAGAGTCCGTGCTTCAGGTGACGGACATAGTCGTCGCGAACATCACAGCTTGTGTCGTTGGAAAAGAGACCTGCTCCCCAAGCACCCACGTTGACCTCTCTTGTTGTTCATTGATGGGTACGGAGACGCACCCGGTGGCGCCTCCGCCATCTTTTTGAGGCTCGATCGACCATGGGTCTCCGCCGTCCAGGCGGACGGCGCCATGCCCTCACATCGCAAAAATTTTGCCTGGGTTCAGGATGTTCTTCGGGTCCAACGCCCGCTTGATGGCGCGCATCATGTCCACCGCGCCGGTGCCGGTCTCGTCCAGCAAAAAACCCATCTTGTGGATGCCCACGCCGTGCTCACCGGTGCAGGTGCCGCCCATGCTGAGGGCCCGGGCCACCAGGGTGTGGTTCATGGCCTCGGCCTTGGTGCGTTCTTCGGCGCTGTTCGGGTCGATGAGGTAGCCGAAGTGGAAGTTGCCGTCGCCCACGTGGCCGACGAGGAAGTAGGGGATGCCGCTGGCTTCCACTTCGTCCACCGATTCGAGCAGGCAATCGGCCAGACGGCTGATGGGAACGCAGGTGTCGGTGCTGATGGCGCGGCAGCCGGGGCGGCTTTGCACGGCGGCAAAGTAGGCGTTGTGCCGGGCGGTCCACAGGCGGGTGCGTTCTTCGGGCGTGCTGGCCCATTCGAAGGCCTGGCCGCCGAATTCGCTGGCGATGTCCTGCACCATCTCGGCCTGTTCTTTCACGCTGGCGGGCGAGCCGTGGAACTCCATGAGCAGCATGGGTTCTTCGCGCAGATTGAGCTTGCTGTGCGCGTTCACCATGCGCACGGTGTGGTGGTCGATCAGTTCCACGCGGGCGATGGGCACACCCAGCTGGATGGTCTGGATGGTGGTGCGCACGGCAGCCTCGATGCTCGGGAACGAGCAGATGGCCGCGCTCACGGCCTCGGGCAGGGGGTACAGGCGCACGGTGATCTGCGTCATGATGCCCAGCGTGCCTTCGCTGCCCACCAGCAGGCGCGTGAGGTCGTAGCCCGCGCTGCTCTTTTTGGCGCGCGTGCCGGTGTGGATGACCTCGCCGCTGGCGGTCACCACCTCCAGCGCCAGCACGTTCTCGCGCATGGTGCCGTAGCGCACGGCATTGGTGCCGCTGGCGCGCGTGGCGCTCATGCCGCCGATGCTGGCGTCGGCGCCGGGGTCGATCGGGAAGAACAGACCGGTGTCCTTGATCGCATCGTTCAGTGCTTTGCGTGTGATACCGGGTTGCACCGTCACAGTGAGGTCTTCGGCGTTGATGCTGAGCACCTGGTTCATGCGGCTCACGTCGATGCTGATGCCGCCCTGCACGGCCAGCAGGTGGCCTTCGAGCGACGAACCCGCGCCGTAGGGGATGACGGGCACTTCGTACTGGCTGGCCAGCTTCACCGCATCGGCCACGTCCTGCGTGCTTTCGGCAAACACCACGGCGCTGGGCGGTGGGGCCTGCAGCGAACCTTCGTCACGCCCGTGCTGCTCGCGCACAGCCTGGGCCAGCGAGCACTGCGCCCCAAAGCGGGCCTGCAGCGCATCGATGAGGGCTTGCGGAACGTCGCGCAGTTGGATTTCGGGCATCAGGTGAGCGGCAGCGGTGGGGGCGTTCATGGTGTGTGTCTCCGGTGGGTGCGGTCAGTGAGAAGCATTCTAGGTTCGGCCCCGTGGCCAGGTTCTGGGTGATCCACCTTGGGCCCGGGTGGGGATGCGGGTATTCACGGGCTTGCTGGTCAGCGGGGGGATAAATACATTACGTTCGAAATGTATATTGTGAAAACGCCATGAACCACCGTGTTTCCCCCAAGGCCGGGACGCGCCGCACCCATGCGGAGCGCAGCGCCGCCACCCGCCAGCACCTGATCGCCACGGCCATCGACGTGATCCAGCACCGCAGCCTGGAGGAGATGTCCATCCACGAGCTGGCTAAATCGGCGGGCATGACCTCGGGCGCGGTGCAGCACCACTTCGAGTCGAAGGCGGTGCTGATGATGAACGTGCTGAGCGAGTTGATCGAGTCCACAGTGCGCACGGGCGAACTCTGGCCCAGCGCGGAACTGCCAGCGCGCGAACGGGCGGCGAAGTTTGTGCAGGCGGTGTGGCGCCTGGTCTATGCGCAGCCGCGCTTCATCGTGGCCTGGAACATCTACCTGGGCTGCCGCAACCAGCCCGAGGTGCTGGGCCACATTGCCGAGCTGCGCCAGAGCGTGCAGGCACGCATGCACGAAGGTTTTTTTGAAGCCTTCCCCGAGCTGGCGGCGGAGCCCGACCGCGACGGCCTGCTGGGCCTGGTGCTGTCGTCGCTGCGCGGGCTGGGGCTGCTGCAGCTGTTTGCGCCTGCACCGCCCACCGTGCCCGATACCGTCCAGCAGGCACAACTGGCTTGCCTGGCCGACTGGATTGCCACCCGGTGCGAAGCGGCTGTGCCATCAACGGCCGCCGCTGTGTCCACCAAGGCACGCACACGCCGTCGCTGACCCCTTTTGTCTGCCTGCTTGTCGTGCAGCATCTCCCGCCTGCACGCCACGCTTCGCGGACATCCATCGAAGAAAACATTACCAAGAGACACACCATGACCTCAGCTTTTACGCGCTTTCCAAGGATGGTCGCGCTGGCCGCGCTCGCCTGCCTGGCCGGTGGCGCCCAAGCGCAGCAGCCTGCAGCCTACCCGGCCAAACCCATCCAGCTCATCGCCCAGCAGCCGCCCGGCAGTGGCTCGGACGCCATGACGCGGGTGTGGGCCGACTGTGCCGCGCGCGAACTGGGCCAGCCCGTCGTGGTGCAGAACAAGCCCGGGGCCAACGGCATCCTGGCCGTCAACTACCTCAAGGCCCAGCCTGCAGATGGCTATAACCTGCTGAGCATCGGCATGTCGCAGATGACCATCACCCCCTACGTCTACAAGCAGCAGCCCTACGATCCGCTGCGCGACTTTGACGGCGTGGCCGTGCTGGGCACGTCGCCGCTGGTGCTGGCAGTGCCCGCAGGGCAGGGCATTGCCAACCTGGCCGATCTGCAAAAGCTGGCGCGGTCCACGCCGGGCGGGGTCAACTTCGGGTCGCCGGGCAAGGGCAGCCCAGCGCACCTGCTGACCTCGGCGTTGATAGAAAAGCTGGGTGTGCCCGGCACCCATGTGCCTTTTGTGGGTGAGGGCGCGGGCCTCACCGCGCTCATGGGCCAGCAGATCCACGCGATGACGCTGGTGATTGGCACGGCAGCAGCACAGGTCAAAGCGGGCAAGCTGGTGCCGCTGGCGCTGTTTGGTGCGCAGCGCTCGCCGTTGCTGCCCGAAGTGCCCACCATCGCCGAAGCCTTGCCAGCCGCCAGCGACCTGGCGCGGCCCGCGTGGATTGCCGTGGTGGCCAAGGCCGGCACGCCCCCCGAGTTGCTGAACCGGCTCAATGCGGTCACTGAGAAGTGTCGGGGTGGCGATTCGCAGTACAAGACCCGCCTTGAAGCCATGAACGTCACGCTCACTGCCACCGCACCTGCCGATGCGCGCACCTGGGCGGCGCGTGATGCGGCCGTGTGGCGCCCGCTGATCGACAAGCTGGGCCTGGCCACGGAATGACGACGGGCACTGCAGAGCCTCAGGTCACGCTGGCCCACGGTGGGCAACTGCGCGGCCTGTGGGAGGAGGGCGTGCGTGTGTTCCGTGGCATGCCGTACGCGCAAGCGCCACGCGGCGCGCTGCGG
>NZ_QAIM01000602.1:0-7367 GCF_003061035.1 Acidovorax sp. HMWF018 | reverse complement strand
GCCAGTGAGCCCCGATGCGAAGGTCGGCAGCCTCTCGGTGGGCGAGCGCCAGCGCGTCGAAATCCTCAAGGCACTGTACCGGGGCGCGCGCATCCTGATCCTGGACGAACCCACCGCCGTGCTCACCCCGCAAGAGAGCGAGGCGCTGTTCGACACCCTGGCGCAGATGGTGGCGCAGGGTCTGTCCATCATCTTCATCAGCCACAAGCTGGGCGAGGTGCTGCGCGTCTCACACCGCGTGGCCGTGCTGCGCCAGGGCAAGCTGGTGGCAGAGGCGCCTGCGCAAGGCACCACGCAGGGGCAACTGGCGCAATGGATGGTGGGCTATGCGATTGAGGCGGCAGAGCGCCGCCCCGCGCGGAGCGTGGGCGAGCCCATCTGCACCCTCAACAACGTGAGTACCGCGCCCACGGGGCGCGATCGGTTGAACAATGTGTCCCTCACCTTGCGCGCCGGCGAGATCGTGGCGATTGCGGGCGTGAGCGGCAACGGCCAAGTGGCACTGGCCGACCTGCTGTGCGGCGTGCGCAACGCCACCACCGGCCATGTCACGCTGCGTGGCGCACCGCTGCAAGCACGGCCCGCGTGGCTGGTCGGCCAGGGCGTGGCCCGCATCCCCGAAGACCGCCACGCAGTGGGCGTGGTGGGCGACCTGCCCGTGTGGGAGAACGCGGTGGCCGAACGCCTGCGTGGCCCCTGGTTTGCGCATCCGTGGTTCCGCGCCTTCTGGGTCAAACGCCGCGCGGCGCGCCAGCATGCACAGCGCGTGGCCGAGACCTTTGACGTGCGCGGCGGCGGGCCGGACACCCCCGCCCGGTCGCTGTCCGGCGGCAACATGCAAAAGCTCATCCTGGGCCGGGCGCTGATGCCGCCGAAGGACGCAGCGGGCTACACCGCGCCTGCGCCCCAGCTCATCGTGGCCCACCAGCCTACTTGGGGGCTGGACATTGGCGCGGTGATGTTTGTGCAGCAGCAGCTCATCAACGCGCGCGATGCGGGAGCGGCCGTGCTGCTGATCTCGGACGATCTGGACGAAGTGCTGGCGCTGGGTGACCGTGTGGCCGTCATACACGACGGACAACTGAGCGAGGCGCGACGCGCCGAAGACTGGACGCGCGAAGCCATCGGCCTGGCCATGGCGGGCGCTGCCCATTGAGCGACAACAACAAGAACAACCCAGCATGAGACTTGAAAAACGCAACCACACCTCCCCCGCCGCCTACGTGCTGGCGCCGGTGGGCGCCGTGGTGTTCACACTGATCGTCAGCGCCCTGCTGGTGCTGTGGGCCGGGGCGCCCGTGGGCCAGACCTATGCGCTGCTACTGCAGGGCGCGTTCGGCTCGGTGTTTGCACTGACCGAAACCCTCACCCGCGCCACGCCACTGATCCTGACTGGGCTGGCAGCGGCCGTGGCCTTCCGCGCGCGGCTGTTCAACATCGGGGCCGAGGGGCAGCTTTACGCCGGGGCGCTGGCCGCCGTGGCCGTGGGCGGCATGCATGGAGGCACGGGGCTGGAGTGGTCGCCCTACTTGCTCTTCCCACTCATGATGCTGGCGGCTGCGCTGGCCGGGGCCGCGCTGCTGCTGGGCCCGGCGCTGATGAAGGCGCGGCTGGGCGTGGACGAGGTGGTCACCACCCTGCTGCTCAACTTCATCATGCTGCTGCTGGTGTCAGCCCTGCTCGATGGGCCGATGAAAGACCCGCTCTCCATGGGCTGGCCGCAGAGCGTGGCACTGCAGGGCGACCTGGAACTCTCCAAGCTGGTGCCTCAGACGCGGCTGCACACGGGCCTGCTGTGGGCCGTGTCGCTGGCCGTGATGCTGTGGGTGCTGCTGGCACGCACGGTGCCGGGGTTTGACATTCGTGCTGCGGGGGCCAATGCACGCGCTGCTGCCTTTGCGGGCGTGCCTATCACCCGCACGGTGGTGCTGGTCGCCTTGCTCTCCGGCGGGCTCGCAGGCTTGGCCGGCGCCATCGAAGTGGCCGGTCGCACTGGTTATGTGACGCTCGACATGTCGCCCGGCTACGGCTACAGCGGCATCGTGATCGCCATGCTGGCCGGACTGCACCCGCTGGGCGTGATTGCAGCGGGCACCTTCGTGGCGGGCGTGCTGGTGGGGGCTGACAGCATGAGCCGCGCGGTGGGCGTGCCCACCTACATTGCGGATGTGATCGTGGCGACTTCGCTGATTGCGGTGCTGGTGGCCGGGCTGCTGACGCAGTACCGCGTGCGGTGGAAGTGAAGCAGCCATGACAACCCATACACACCACAATTTCAAGCCAAATAGGCCTCTAGCGCTAGTGAATCATGCGATAGATGCTATCGAAATGAAAGCAAATTTCCACGGAGCAGTTGCATGACCGAACTGCTCGACATCCTAGCCAACCCCGCGTTCTGGATTGCCACCCTGCGGGTCGCCACCCCGCTCATTCTGGGCACGCTGGGGGTTTTGCTGTGCGAACGCGCCGGGGTGCTCAACCTGGGCATTGAAGGGATCATGGTGGCCGGGGCCTTCACCGGCTGGCTCACGGTGTATGCGGGCCATGGGCTGTGGACGGGGGTGCTGGTGGCAGCGCTGACAGGCGCTGTCTTCGGGCTATTGCATGCGTGGCTCACCGTGGGGCTGGCGCTGTCGCAGCATGTGTCCGGGCTGGGCATCACGTTGCTGGCCACGGCGCTCAGCTACTACGGCTACCGGGTGAGCTTCCCCAAGGTGAACACGCCACCCACCATCGAGCCCTTTGCACCGATGGAATGGCTGGGCATTCCTATCCTGTCGGCACAAACCCCACTCACGCTGCTGGCCCTGCTGCTGGTGCCGCTATTGGCCTCGGTGTTGATGCGCACCCCGCTGGGCCTGGCCGTGCGCATGGTGGGCGAGAACCCGCAGGCGGCCGAGGGCCAAGGCATTTCGGTAGCCGCCACGCGCACCGGCGCCATCGTGGCCGGGTCGGCGCTGATGGGCGTGGCGGGGTCGTTCCTCACGCTGTCGGCGTTCAACGCGTTCTTCTTCAACATGATCAACGGCCGCGGCTGGATCTGCGTGGCGCTGGTGGTGTTTGCCTCGTGGCGGCCTGGCAAGGCGCTGCTGGGTGCGCTGCTGTTTGCGTTCTTCGACGCGCTGCAGCTGCGGCTGCAGCAGGCGGGCGATGCGTGGCTGCCCTACCAGGTGTATCTGATGCTGCCGTACCTGCTGTCCATCCTGGCGCTGGTGCTGGTGGCACGCAAGGCGGCGTATCCGCAGGCGCTGATGAAGCCTTACCGCAAGGGGGAGCGGTGAGAAGATGCGAATGAGCCCACCACGCCCGATTCATTCACACCCTCTGGTCGGACCACACCGCGAACTCGTTGCCGCTGGGCTCTGTGAAATGAAAGCGCCGTCCTCCCGGAAAGTCGAACACCGGCTTGACCACATGGCCACCTGCCGCCTCCACCTTGGCCAATGTGGCTTCGAGGTCTGCGCTGTAGAACACCAGCAAGGCGCCGCCAGTGGCTGGAGTGGAACAAAGGCTGGCGCGGAAGAAGCCGCCGTCCAACCCCTGGCCCGAGAAGGCCGTGTATTCGGGGCCATAGTCCACAAAGGTCCATGCAAAGGTCTTTTCAAAGAACGACTTCGTGGCGGGCACATCGCACGCGGCAAATTCGACGTAGTTCAGCTTTTCATGTGCGTTCATCGGATGACCCTTTCTTCTTGAGACCCCGCAGTGTGCCAGCGCGTCCCGACGAATATCTACACTCCCCCACCATGCTCGACCTGCTCATCACCCACGCCAGCCTGCCCGACGGCCGCCAGAACATGTCCATCGCCGTGCAAGGCGGCCGCATCACCGAAGTGACCGAAGGCCTGCAAGCCCCCGCGCATGAGACGGTGGATGCCGGTGGCCTGCTGGTGAGCCCACCGTTTGTGGACGCGCATTTCCACATGGATTCGACCCTGAGCTACGGCCAGCCGCGCGTGAACGAGAGCGGCACGCTGCTCGAAGGCATTGCGCTGTGGGGCGAACTCAAGCCCACGCTGACCCACGACGCCATCGTGCAGCGCGCGCTGCAGTACTGCGACATGGCCGTGGCGCGCGGGCTGCTGGCCATCCGCAGCCATGTTGACACCAGCCACCCCAGCCTGCTGCCGGTGCAGGCGCTGCTGGATGTAAAGCAGCGCGTGGCGCCGTACCTGGATTTGCAACTGGTGGCCTTCCCACAAGACGGCGTGCTGCGCGCGCCCGGAGGGCTGGCCAACCTGAAGCGCGCGCTGGACATGGGTGTGGACGTGGTGGGCGGCATTCCGCACTTCGAGCGCACCATGGCCCAAGGGGCCGAGAGCGTGAAGATCCTTTGCGAACTGGCGGCCGAACGCGGCAAACGCGTGGACATGCACTGCGACGAATCCGACGACCCGCACTCGCGCCACGTGGAAACCTTGGCGTACGAAACCCAGCGCCTGGGCCTGCAGGGCCGCGTGACGGGCTCGCACCTCACCTCCATGCACAGCATGGACAACTACTACGTGAGCAAGCTGATGGCGCTGATGGCTGAGGCCGACCTGGGCGTGGTGGCCAACCCGCTCATCAACATCACGCTGCAAGGCCGCCACGACACCTACCCCAAGCGCCGTGGCATGACCCGCGTGCCCGAGCTGATGGCTGCGGGCCTGACGGTGGCGTTTGGCCACGACTGCGTGCTCGACCCCTGGTACAGCGGCGGCAGCGCCGACATGCTGGAGGCCGCGCACATGGGCCTGCACGTGGGACAGATGACCAGCCAGGCCGCGATGCGGCAGTGTTTTGATGCGGTGACGCTGAATCCCGCCAAGCTGCTGGGGCTGGAGGGCTACGGTATCGCCCCCGACTGCCATGCCGACCTGGTGCTGCTGCATGCGCGCAACCCGGTGGACGCCATCCGCCTGCGGGCCACGCGCCTAGGTGTGTGGCGGCGCGGCCAACGGGTGGCCAGCAGCCCGGTGCCCGTGGCGCAGCTGAACCTGCCTGGGCGGCCCGGTAGCGTTGATTTTGCGTCCAACTAGCCTCAAGCGTCAGTGGATCATGCCTTAACAGCTATATATTTGATAGCAAAAACAGTCATCCTGACATTCAGGCCATGCGCGCAATCGTCTTGCGAAACCGCGCCAGCGCCAGGCTGAACAACACCGCCCCAATCCCCAGCAGCCACACCAGCGACGGCCACACCACCGCCCAGCCTGCGCCCCGGTAGAGGATGGCCTGGGCCAGCTCGGTGAAGTGCGTGGTGGGCGCCAGGGCCATGCCGTACTGCACCCACAGCGGCATGCTCTCGCGCGGGGTGACGCCGCCGGACAGCATCTGCAGCGGCATCATCACCAGCACCATCAGCAAGCCAAACTGCGGCATGCTGCGCGCCACCGTGGCCATGAAGATGCCCATGGACGTGGTGGCAAACAGATGCAGCGTGGCCCCCAGCAGAAACAGCGGTACCGAGCCCTCGATGGGCACACCAATCGCCCAGCGGATCACCGCCGTGAGCGACACCCAGGTAGCGACCAGCACCACCAGCGCCATGGCCCAGACCTTGGCCAGCATGATCTCGCCGGGGGTGACGGGCATCACCAGCAAATGCTCCACCGTGCCGTGCTCGCGCTCGCGGATCAGCGCGGCGCCGGTGAGGATGATGGAGAGCATGGTCACGATGTTGATCAGCTCCATCAGCGAGCCGAACCACGCGGGGTTGAGCGCCGGGTTGAAGCGCGAGCGCACCGTCAGCTCGATGGGCTGCTCGGCCACGGCGCGGTCGCGCTGCACGAACTCGGCCACCTCCAGCTGCACGATCTGCTGCACCGCCCCATTGGCCGCAAACGCCTGCCCCATGCGCGTGGCGTCGATGTTGAGCTGCACCTGCGGCACCCGGCCCGCCAGCACGTCGCGCTGGAAATGCGCGGGGATGTGCAGCACCAGCGTGAAGCGGCCGGCGTCCAGGCCTGGGTCCACCTCGCGCATGCTGATCATGGCGGGGCGCGTGAACTGGGGCGCGTAGAACGCGGTGGCGATGCGCTGGGACAGCGCCGAATCGTCCTCGTCCACGATGGCAATGGGCACGTGGTACAGCGTCTCGGGCTGCGCCATGCCCGCCGAGTACACCGCCAGCGTGGTGGTGTAGACGATGAGGAACAACATGGCCGGGTCGCGCCACAGGCTCCACAGCTCCTTGATGCCCAGGCGAAAGATATTGGACCAGCGGCCACGCAGCGCCATGTCAGGTCTCCTGCTTGCGTAACAGCAAGATCGCAGTACCGACGATGACCGGCACCGCCACCAGCATGGGCCAGAACTCGGCCTGCAGGTCTTGCAGGGCCAGCGCCTTGTTGAATACACCCCGGCTGATGGTGAACATGTGGCTGGCCGGGTAGACCTCGCCCACCCAGCGCGCAAAGCCGGTCATGGACGACACCGGGTTGATGAGCCCGGCGAACTGCACCGCCGGGATGAGCGTGCCCACCATGGCGAAGAACATGGCCGCAATCTGGCTGCGCGTAACGGTGGAGGCCAGCAGCCCCATGCCCGTGGAGCACAGGCTGAACAGCACGGCACCCAGCGTCAGCGTGGCAAAGCTGCCGGTGATGGGCACACCAAATACCGTCACCGCCGCCAGGCACATCAATCCGAAGTTGAACAGCGCCAGCAGCACATAGGGCAGCTGTTTGCCCAGCATGAATTCGGTGCGCGTAGTGGGCGTGACATACAGGTTGATGATGGAGCCCAGCTCTTTCTCGCGCACCACGGCCAGGGCCGTGAGCATGGCGGGCAGCATGAGCAACAGCAGCGGAATCACTGCGGGCACCATGGATGGCAGGCTGCGCACGTCGGGGTTGTAGCGGTAGCGCGGCTCAACTTCCAATAGGCCCCGGGGCACCACGCCCGTGCGGCTGCGGCTTTGCTCCACCAGCCACTGCTGGTGCAGGCCCTGGGCGTAGCCGATGACGGTTTCGGCGCGCTGGGGCATGGCGCCGTCCACCCACGCGCCGATCTGCACCGGCTGGCCGCGTGCCACGTCGCGCGCAAAGCCAGGCGGGATCTCCAGCGCCAGCGATATCTCGGCGGAGCGCATGCGCGCGTCCAGCTCGGCGTAGGTGGCAATCGGCGGCTGCTCGGTGAAGTAGCGCGAGCCCGCCAGGTTCAGCGTGTAGGCGCGGCTCAGCGCGGTCTGGTCGCGGTCCAGCACGGCAAAGCGCAGGTTCTCCACGTCCATGCTGATGCCGTAGCCCATCACGAACATCAAAATCAGCGAGCCCAGCAGTGCCATGGCGCCACGCACCGGGTCGCGGCGCAGCTCCAGCGATTCGCGCCACTGGGTGCTGTGGATGCGGGCCAGGCTTTGGCGCAGGCGGGTGGGCCAGGTG
>NZ_QAIM01000601.1:19670-24320 GCF_003061035.1 Acidovorax sp. HMWF018 | reverse complement strand
TGCCAAGAAGGCGGCTGCAAAGAAGGCCGCGCCTGCCAAGGCAGCCGCAAAGCCTGCAGCCAAGGCCACCGCCAAGAAGGCTGTGGCCAAGAAGACCGCAACACGTGCCGCTGCCGACGCAACCCCCAGCACGCCGTCGGCCAGCTGATCACGGCTTGCCGGCGGCAAGCACCCAGCCCGCACCAAGCGGTCCGCGCGCCACGGCGCCTGGACCGCTTTTCTTTTTTTGGTGAAACCCGTGAAGTGCGCTAAAAGCGATACGGGAATGACACGCGCGTCCTCTTCTCATGTCGCACTGCAGCATGACTGCGTGGGTTAGAGTAGCCATCAGAGACAACGCAACAACGACACACAACGACGCGAAGGGGCCCACACACATGGTGAAGAAAGCGCCACGCCGCACCGCAGAACGCATTCTGGAGGTAACGCTGGACCTGTTCAACCGGTTCGGTGAACCCAACGTCTCCACCACCCTGATCTCGGCCGAGTTGCGCATCAGCCCTGGCAATCTCTACTACCACTACCCCGCCAAGGACGAGCTGATCAACGCGCTGTTTGATCGCTACGAAGGCTCGCTCACCGAGCTGCTGGCCGCAGCAGATGGCGTGCGCAATGTGGAGGACGCCTGGTTCTTCATGCACTCGCTGTTCGAGCTGATCTGGCAGTACCGCTTTCTGTACCGCGATCTCAACGACCTGCTGTCCAAGAACCGGCGCCTGGAGACGCACTTCCAGGCCATCCTCAAAAACAAGACCCGCGCCGTGCGCGCCATGCTCGATGGCATGGGGCGCGCAGACGCGCTGCACATCGACTCGCGCGAGCTGGAGGCCACCGCCACGAGCATGGTCGTGGTGCTCACCTACTGGCTCAGTTTTGAATACGTGCGCGACCCGCGCCGCGCGCTGGAGCCTGAAAGCGCCCAGGCCGCGCTGCTGCGCGGAGCCCACCATGTGCTGAACCTGCTCATGCCCTACCTCGAAAGCGGCCAGCGGGCCCACCTGCTGGAGCTGGTCGGCGCCTACGCCGCAGTGCCTGGCTGATACAGAGACGGCCCACCACAGACACCCAACCACAAGAACTTCCGGAGACACACACCATGGCCAAATGGACCCCCTTCCCCCACGCCGGCGACTACCAGTTCGACGCTGCGAGCGTCAAGAAGCAATGGGCACGACTGCATGGCGGTGATGCCGAACCCTGCCCCAAGGACGCAGCCGTGCTGGAAGCGTGGGCGCTGTTCCACAACGGCGACTTTGAGAAAGCGGCGGCTGCAGGCCTGGCGACCGGTGGCGCGGGCATTACTGCGGCCAACAAGGCCACCTCCATCTACGCCAACTACCTGGAGCCCAAGGAAAAGACGCGGCTGGACCTGTTCATGCAGGTGGCCGAAAGGGCCGAGGCCCAGGCAGCCGCAGAACCGAACAACGCCAACGCCTGGTACTGGCATGCGTATGCGCTGGGCCGCTACAGCCAGGGCATCAGCGTGGCCAAGGCGCTGGCACAGGGCCTGGGCGGCAAGGTGAAGGAGTCGCTGGAAAAGGCCATCGCCCTGTCGCCCAAACACGCCGATGCGCGCATTGCGCTGGGTGCCTTCCATGCGGAGGTGATCGACAAGGTGGGTTCGCTGATTGGCGGCATGACCTATGGAGCCAAGAAGGACACGGGCCTCAAGCTGTTCCAGGAGGCCCTCAAGCTCAACCCGGGATCGGCCATCGCCATGATTGAGTACGCCAATGCCCTCGTCATGCTGGAGGGCGACAAGAAGATGAAGGAAGCCACTGCGCTCTACGAAAAGGCCGCCACCGCAGAACCCATGGATGCCATGGAGCGGCTGGATGTGGAGATGGCACGGGCGGAACTGGAAGAAGAGTAAGAGGCAGCCCCCTGAGCGGCTTTGCCGCTTCCCCCTTCTCTCGACTGGCTACGCCATTCGGGAAGGGGGACGACACCCTCGCTGCGGGGTGGCCCTTGCTCGGTGTCTCTGGCTTGCGCAGCGCCAGTTTTGCACAGAGGTTTGCAGTAGATTGCCGTGTCGCGCTGCTATGGAGGCGGAGCTCAAAAGCTCTCAGCCCCCAAACCGCTGCGCGGCAATCTCCAGAAGTCCGTCAAAAATCAGGTTGTCCACCAGCTCAAACGGCCGTGTCATGCTGGGCGCCATCTTCCAGCCGGCGCCACCGGTCATGATGCAGGCAGGCTCCTGGCCGCAGTGCTGCAGCAGGTGCTGGTACATGCGCTCCACGGCCCCTGCGATGGCGTAGGTGCCTCCACTGGTCAGCGCATCGCTGGTGTTGGTGGGGAACGGGCGCACTTCGCCCGTAGGCACGTGCAGGCCGGCGGTGCCGGATTCAAGCGCACGCAGCATGATGCCGTGGCCGGGCAGGATCAGGCCGCCCATGAAGCGGCCCTCGGTGTCGATGCACTCCACCGTCACGGCCGTGCCCACCATCACCACCACCAGCGGCCGTGCGGGGCCACTTGCCAGCACATGGTGGCGTGCGCCGATCATGGCCACCCACCGGTCCGAGCCCAGGCGCGAGGGGTGGTCGTAGCCGTTGGTCAGCCCCGCCTCTTGCGCCGATGACACCACCCACGAGGGGGTGACGTCCCAGATTTCCATCTGCTCCTGCACGCGGCGTTTGACGGCATCTCCCGCCACCACACAGCCCAGCATGCGTGTCGGATGGGGCAGCGAGGCCCAGCTGCCTTCCGCCAGGCGGTCGATGTGGTCGAGGAATTCGGCGCCATGCGCAATGAGCGCAGCCCCGGGATGGGGAGCGTCGTACAACGCCCATTTGAGACGGGTGTTACCGACGTCGATGGCCAGAAAAGTCATGCGGCGGATTATCCCGAGTTTTGCGATGCGCCCCTGCCCGAGGGCGACAGCTACGGAGGCACCACCTCTCCCCGGCCCCCAAATTGTGAAAAATCGTGTCGCGCCCCTGTCCGACACGATGCAGCCGCCCGTACCCGCTACAGTGGTCCTTCCTGTTTCTGCAACATTAGGAGGTACGACATGGGTCTTTTCAGTTTCATCAAGGAAGCCGGCGAAAAGCTGTTCGGCGGTAAAGAAGCGCAGGCCGCCACGGCAGCCGCCCCCACGCAGGATGAACTCAACGCCAAGGCATCCAAGGCCATCGAGACCTACATCGCGTCCCAGAACCTGGGCGCCAGCAACGTACAGGTAGCATTCGACGGCACGCAAGGCAAGGTCACCGTCAAAGGCATCGCGCCCACCCAGGCTGCCAAGGAAAAAGTCACCCTGTGCTGCGGCAACGTGGCCAGCGTGACCAGCGTCGAGAACCTGATGGAGGTGACCAACCCCGAGCCCGAGGCCCAGTACCACGACGTGGTGCGCGGCGACACGCTGAGCGCCATTGCCAAGAAGTTCTATGGCGACGCCAACAAGTACCCCGTGATCTTCGAGGCCAACAAGCCCATGCTGAGCCACCCCGACAAGATCTATCCCGGCCAGAAGCTGCGGATTCCGCCACTGACCAAGTAATCTCTCGCAGATTCAAGCCCTCTGAGCTGCCAGCGCTAGTAGAAAAAGCGCTGGCAGCTCTTTTTTTGATAGCAAATCAGCCTTGCTTCCACGGCAGGCCATGAAAGCGCCAGCCACCGCGCTTGCCGCGTTGGCCTTGCGCATCCGCATCGCCCTCGAACCCTTCGAGGATGTTGTAAGCGGTGATACCGAGTTCGGTTGCGCGGCGCGCGGCGGCAATGGAGCGCACACCGCTGCGGCACAGCAGCACGGCCCGTCCACCCTCGGGCACCGCAGCGCGCATCTGGGCATCGAAGTCGGCATTCATCGCCATGCCCGGCCATTGCTTCCAGGCCACCGCAGCGGCGCCGGGCACCTGGCCCACCCACTCGCGTTCGGCGTCGCTGCGCACGTCCACCAGCACGGCCTGCCCGGCCTGCACCCATTGCCAGGCCTGTTGGGGCGTCACGTCACCGGCGTAGCCTTCGGCGGGGGAAATCTTGGCTTCGGTCATCGTCAGGGTCCTTCTTCAATCCCACAAGGGGGCGGGTTCGTCACGGAGATGGCTGCGCAGCTGCGCATAGTCCGGCACCACGGTGGCCACGGTGTCCCAGAAGCGGGGGCTGTGATCCATCACGCGCAGGTGGGCCAGTTCGTGCGCCACCACGTAGTCGATGATGGCCGGGCGGTAGTGCAGCAGGCGCCAGTTCAGGCGGATGGAGCCGTCGGCCTTGGCGCTGCCCCAGCGGGTATTGGCACTCGACAGGCGCAGGCTGGCCCAGCGCACGCCCAGCAGCGGGGCAAAGTGGTCCAGCCGCTCGGTGAAGTGGCGGCGCGCGTCGCGCATCAACCAGGCCTGGACGGCATCGCGGACCTGTGCGGGGCTGGCCCTGTGCGGTAGGCCAATGTGCAGGCTGGGCGTCGTGGCTGCGCCGCCCGGCTCCACCGCCGCCACCAGCGCTCCGCCTTTGCCCGCAAAGTCGTGGCTCGGGTCCAGCACCAGCCTCAGCGGCTCACCCAGATAGGGCAGCTCTGCGCCATGGGCCCAGACGATACGACCGCCTTCCATGCGCTGCTGGCGCTCGCGCGCCTCCGACAGCTTGCGCAGGATCCAGTCGGACTTCTCGCGCAGCGCGGCATCCACCGCGCCCAGCGTCACCCAGCTGGGG
>NZ_QAIM01000601.1:521-19660 GCF_003061035.1 Acidovorax sp. HMWF018 | reverse complement strand
GCGCATAGGCCACGACGGCATCTCCCAGCAGCACCTCGCGGCTGGCCTGGGGGTGGCGGAATTCGGCGGGCGACAACAGCGAGGGCAGCGGCACCGCTGGCGCCGAAGGCCGGGTCACTATAGTTTTAGGAGCTACCGGCGCTTGATCGACTAGCGCTTGTGGCTGATTGGGCTTGAAACCTGCAGCCACAGGACTGGGGCCTGCTGCAGGGGCCTCGGGCGGGTCGAACAGGTCCAGCGCCAGTTGCACAAGCCGCTGCATCACGGTCGGTTTACTTCCCGCTGGGGGCCGTGGTGTTGGCCGCTGGGTAAGCCTCTGGGTCCAGGCGACGCATCTCGGCCTCGATCCAGGCCTCCACCTCGCGCATCAGTTCGTCGGGCTGGCGCCCCACGCTGGAGATGGGCTTGCCAATCGACACATCCACCACGCCGGGGCGCTTGACGAACGCCTTGCGCGGCCACACTTTGGCCGAGGTCACTGCGATCGGAATCACCGGCGCACCGGTGTCAATCGCCAGGCGCGTACCGCCGGTCTTGTAGTTGCCCTTCTGCCCCCGCTCGATGCGCGTGCCCTCGGGGAACATGATGATCCAGATGCCCTTGGCCAGCAGGTCCTTGCCCTGCTGCACCACCTTGTTGAAGGCCTGCGTGCGCTGGTTGCGGTCGATGTGGATCATGTCCAGCCGCCCGATGGCCCAGCCGAAGAAGGGCACGTGCAGCAGCTCCTTCTTGAACACGTAGGCCAGGGGGTGCGGCATGATCACCGGCATCAGGAAGGTCTCGTACGTGGACTGGTGCTTGACCAGCAGGATCGCGCCTTCATTGGCGCCCTGCGGCAGGTTCTCCATGCCGGTCACCTCGGCGCGGATGCCCAGAACCACCCGCGCGCCGCTGATGCACAGCGACAGCCAGGCCCGGGCGATACGGTACAGGGGCACTCCCCGCACGCCCAGCAGAGTGCCCAGCATGATGGCCAGCGCGTAGGGCACCACGGTGATGCCCATCCAGAGAAGGTGAATGACAGAACGGATAAGAGCCATTGGGATGTCTTTTTGGCCGCAAGCGCTAGTGAAATATGCGCCAACAGCTATGAATTAAATAGCATCAAGTGCTGCTGCGCCCTGTCACGACAGCGGCAAGGGCGCTGCGGCCACGGCGGCTGCTGCGCTTGGCACCACCGGCAGCAACTGGTCCACAAAATCTCCGAGGCTGGCGTGCAACTGCGTACCCGCCGGCAACCCCGCAGGCAGCGCCCCGCCCGGCCGCAACGCAGCAGACCGGCCGGTGCACACCAGGTGCAACTGGGCCCCCAGGGCGGCACCCGCCTGCAGGTGGGCCTCGCAGCTGCCGACCACGCGGACCTCGTTGCGCTCCATGCCGTAGCGGTCGCAAATCTGCTCCAGCAGGCCCGGGGCGGGCTTGCGGCAGCTGCAGTCCTCGTCGGCCGCATGGGGGCAATAGAACACCGCGTCGATGCGCCCGCCCACCGCCGCCACCTGCCGGTGCATCTTGGCGTGGATGGCGTTGAGCGCCACCACGTCAAACAGGCCCCGGCCCAATCCCGGCTGGTTGGTGGCGACCACCACATGCCAGCCGGCATGGTTGAGGCGGGCAATGGCTTCGAGCGCGCCCGGCACCGCCGCCCACTCGTCGGCCGAAGTGATGTATTCATCCCCCATCGGGTTGAGGGTGCCGTCGCGGTCGAGGATGGCGAGTTTCATAGGAGGGGTTTGCCTTGTGAGAACCACCAGCCTACCAGCACCAGGGGTCAGGCCGCCAGACGGGACAAATCGGCCACGCGGTTCATGGCTTCGTGCAACGTCTTGAGCAGGCCCTGGCGGTTCAGGCGCAGGTCCAGCTGCTCGGCGTTCACCATCACGTCGTCAAAGAACGCATCCACGGGCGCACGCAGCACGGCCAGGGTCTGCAGGCTGGCGGTGTAGTCGCCCGCGTCGAACTGGGCATTGGCCTCGGGCACAAAGCGCTGCAGCGCGGCGTACAGGTCCTGCTCGGCCTTTTCCTGCAGCAGGTTGGGGTTGACGTGGGCATCCACCGGGCCTTCGACCTCGGCCTTCTTGAGGATGTTGCCAACGCGCTTGTTGGCGGCTGCCAGGGCGGGGCTTTCGGGCAAGGCGGCAAAGGCACGCACTGCGGCCAGCTGCTTCTCGACCAGGGCCAAGCGCTGCGGGCGCAGGGCCAGCACGGCGTCCACTTCTTGCGCGCTGTAGCCTTGCTCACGCAGGCTGCCGGCAAGGCGGTCGTAGATGAAATCGGCCAGAGCGGGCGTGGCGTCGGTGATCTTGTCGCCAAAGGCAGGCACGGCACCGGCCAGCAACGCGCTCAAGTCCAGCGGCAGGTCTTTTTCGACCAGCATGCGGATCACACCCAGTGCATGGCGGCGCAGCGCGAACGGATCGCGGTCGCCCGTGGGCAGGTTGCCGATGCCGAACATGCCGACCAGGGTTTCGAGCTTGTCGGCCAGGGCCACAGAAACCCCAACCAAGCTGGTAGGCAGGAAATCGCCAGAAAAACGTGGGCAATAGTGATCAGAGATCGCATTTGCAATTTCTTCACTCAAGCCATCGTTACGGGCGTAGTAGTTGCCCATGATGCCCTGCAGCTCGGGGAACTCACCCACCATATCGGTCAGCAAGTCGGCTTTAGACAAACGCGCAGCGAGCACAGCCTTTTCGGCAAGCTCTGAGCCCCCCAGCTTCTCACCAATAAACTTGGCGATGGAGCAAACGCGCTCCATACGCTCGCCTTGCGTGCCCAGCTTGTTGTGATAAACGACTTTGGCGAGACCCGCCACGCGTGACTCCAAAGTCTTCTTGCGGTCCTGGTCAAAGAAGAACTTGGCATCGGCCAGGCGGGGGCGCACCACGCGCTCGTTGCCGCCGGTCACAAAGCTCGTGTCTTCGGGGCTGATGTTGCTGACCACCAGGAACTTGTTGGTGAGCTTGCCTGCGGCGTCCAGCAGCGGGAAGTACTTCTGGTTGGCCTTCATCGTGAGGATGAGGCACTCTTGCGGCACACCCAGGAACTGCTCTTCAAACTGGCAGATGACCACGTTGGGGCGCTCCACCAGCGCGGTCACTTCGTCCAGCAGGGCTTCGTCTTCGATGGGGCGGGCACCGTTGCCCACTTTGGCAGCGGCAGCAGCGAGCTGGCGGACGATCTCGGCCTTGCGCTCGGCAAAGCTGGCAATCACGGCGCCGTCTTTTTGCAGCGTGGCGGCGTAGCTGTCGGCATCGGCCAGCACCACGGGCGACACGGCGGCTTCAAAACGGTGGCCTTGGGTGCTGTTGCCCGCCGTCAGGCCCAGCGCCTTCACCGGCACCACGGCGCTGCCATGCAGCGCCACCAGGCCATGTGCAGGGCGCACAAAGTTCACACTGCTCCAGCCGGGCAGCTCGCAGTCGGTTTCGAGCTGGTAGCTCATCACCTTGGGGATGGGCAGCTTGGCAATGGCTTCGTCGAGTGCCTTTTGCAGGCCCGCAGCCAATGTAGCGCCGGGCATCACGCTGTCGTAGAACAGGGCCTCGGCCTTGCCGTCCTGGGCGCGCTTGAGCGCGGCCACGGCGGCTGCGGGGTTGGACACATCGGCGCCCAGCGCCTGCAGCTTTTTCAGCAGCGCAGGCGTGGCGTTGCCGTCCGCTTGAAGGCCCACGGTCACGGGCATCAGCTTTTGCTGCACGGCCTTATCGGTGGCCTTGTCGGCCACGGCGGTCACATGCGCGGCCAGGCGGCGGGGCGAGGCAAAGGGCGTGACCACCGAGGCGGCAGACGCCAGTCCCAGGGCCTTGAGCTGGTCGCCCAGCACGGTGGCGAAAGCATCGCCCAGCTTCTGCAGCGCCTTGGGCGGCAGCTCTTCGACAAACAGTTCAACGAGGAGGTTTTGGGTTGTCATCGTCATTTCTCTCACGCAGCCTTCTTCGTCATCTGTTCCACCCATTCGCGCGGCGCCATGGGGAAGCCCAGGCGCTCGCGGCTCTCGTAGTAGCTTTGCGCCACGGCACGGGCCAAGTTACGGATGCGGCCGATGTAGGCAGCGCGTTCGGTCACGCTGATCGCGCCGCGCGCATCCAGCAGGTTGAAGCTGTGTGCGGCCTTGAGCACCTGCTCGTAGGCGGGCAACGCCAGCTGCTGCTCCATCAGGTACTTGGCCTGCTTTTCGTGCGCATTGAAGGCCGTGAACAGGAAGTCCGCGTCGCTGTGCTCGAAGTTGTAGGTGGACTGCTCCACCTCGTTTTGCTTGTACACGTCACCGTAGCTCAGGGTGTCGGTCCACTTCAGGTTGTAGACGTTGTCCACGCCCTGCAGGTACATGGCCAGGCGCTCCAGGCCGTAGGTGATCTCGCCCGTGGCAGGCTTGCAGTCAATGCCGCCGACCTGCTGGAAATAGGTGAACTGCGTGACTTCCATGCCGTTGAGCCACACCTCCCAGCCCAGGCCCCAGGCGCCGAGCGTGGGGTTCTCCCAGTCGTCTTCGACAAAGCGGATGTCGTTCTTTTTCAGGTCGAAGCCCAGGGCTTCGAGCGAGCCCAGGTACAGCTCCAGGATGTTGGCCGGTGCGGGCTTGAGCACCACCTGGTACTGGTAGTAGTGCTGCAGGCGATTGGGGTTCTCGCCGTAGCGGCCGTCCTTGGGGCGGCGGCTGGGCTGCACGTAGGCGGCCTTCCAGGGCTCGGGGCCGATGGCGCGCAGGAAGGTGGCAGTGTGCGAGGTGCCTGCGCCCACTTCCATGTCATAGGGTTGCAGAAGGGCGCAACCCTGCGCGTCCCAGTAGGACTGCAGCTTCAGAATGATTTGCTGGAATGTCAACATGGCGTCTGTGGCTGAGGCACTGGCAAGCCAGGGCCTGGCAAGTAAGGGGAAAAAGAAGAAAACGCGGTGCGCGAGCCAAACCCAGCGCCCGCCGCCCCATGGGCAACAAGGACGGGCATCGCGCGCGCAAACCGGTGATTTTACGGCGCGCCGCCGAACGCGCTGAAGAGCAACCAGGCAACTGCGGCTGCCCCCATGAAAAAAGGCCGGAGCCCTTTTGGAGCCCCAGCCTTCCCAACCAGTCACGCGAGCTATAAGCCGGTGCGTACCGGTGGCCACACGGGTGTGGCCGTCAACGCATGCATCGCGTCAAAGCATGGCGTTCTAACCTCTAAAACAGGGATCAATACTCCCAGAAAATGCGTTGCAGTTCCTTGCTGTCATTGGTCTTCGTGAGGGCCACCATGGCCAGGATGCGGGCCTTTTGCGGGCGCAGGTCATGGGCCACCACCCAGTCGTACTTGTCGTCGGGCTGCTCGGCATTGCGCAGCACAAAACCATCGGGCACGCGGGCCGAACGGATGATCTGCACGCCCTGGCCACGCAAGGCCTTGAGCGAATCGACCGCCTGTGCGGCCACCGAGCCGTTGCCGGTGCCGGCATGGATCAGCGCCTTGACGCCGGCCTTGCCGTAGGCCTCGATGCCCGTGGTGTTCATGTTGCCGTAGCCGTACACGATGTCCACGGCGGGCAGCGCCTTGATGTCGTCGATGTTGAACTCGGAGTTGGTCGTGTGGCGCTTGACCGGTGCGCGGAACCAGTAGTTCTTGCCTTCCACCACCATGCCCAGCGGGCCCCACTGGCTCTTGAAGGCCTCGGTCTTGATGTTGATGGTCTTGCTCACATCGCGACCGCTCTGGATCTCGTCGTTCATCGTGACCAGCACGCCCTTGCCGGCGGCGTCCTTGCTGGCGGCCACGGTCACGGCGTCGTACAGGTTCAGCGCGCCGTCAGCCGACAGGGCCGTGCCGGGACGCATGGAGCCGACCACCACGATGGGCTTGTTGGTGCGCACGGTGAGGTTCAGGAAGTACGCGGTTTCTTCCAGGGTGTCCGTGCCGTGGGTGATCACGATGCCGTCCACGTCTGCCTGCTTGGCCAGGGCCGAAACGCGCTGGCCGAGGCGCAGCAGGTGCTCGTTGGTGAAGCTCTCGGAGGCGATCTGGAACACCTGCTCACCCGACACCTTGGCCACATTGGCCAGCTCAGGCAGGCCTGCCAGCAGCTTGTCCACCGGCACCTTGGCGGCGGCATAGGTTGCGCTGTTGGCGGCCGAGGCGCCCGCACCGGCAATGGTGCCCCCCGTGGCCAGCACTACCACATTGGGCTTGGCAGCCTGGGCCATGGCAACGGCGGAGGCAGCAGACAACAGCAAACCCGCGAGCCAGCGGCTGGCGGTGGGGGAGGAAGAAATGCGCATGAAGAGGTCTCCTGATTTTTTTGGGTGGCAGCACGCGTTGCGCCGCTTTATTCACAACCGCCGGTGAAGCGGTGCCGCATCCTATGAGAAACCAGAACACAGTCATGCGGAATAATTGACCCACCCTTATGAATTCAGCTCACACCCCTGAGCTGCCGCTCGAAGGCCATGAAGTGCCCCTCGGCCACCGCCACAAGCCAACTCCGCCATGAATTTGAGACAACTGGAAGTTTTTCAGGCCGTGCTGCAAACCGGCAACATGAGCGCAGCGGCGCGGTTGCTGTGCATCACGCCCTCAGCAATCAGCAAGGCCGTGGCACACACCGAGTTGCAGCTTGGCTACCGGCTATTCAACCGCTCGCCGGCAGGCCTGACCCCGACGCCCGAGGCCCAGGTGCTGGCCACCGAGTCCACGGGCATTTACCGGCAGCTGGACGCCCTCAAGCGCACTGCGCGCAACCTGGCGACCAGTGATTCGGGCGATGTGCGGCTGGGCGCCATACCGTCCATCACGCACGAATTTCTGCCGCGCCTGCTGCAGCACCATGCCGAGCAGCATCCGCAGGTGGGCGTGGAGGTGCGCACCATCCACCAGGACCAGATGACCCAGGCCCTGCTCACGCGCAGCGTGGACTTTTGCCTGGGTTTCTACAAACACCCCCACCCACAAATCGCGAGCGATCTGCTGGTCAGTGGTCGCTTGTACCTGGCGGTCGCGACCAGCGTGTGGGCGCGTGCTCCCCGTACCGCCAGCCCCGGTGCGCGGCTGGCGCAGGTGCCGGTGATCCGCCTGGTGGGCGACGACCCCATGCGCCAGGCGATTGACGAAATCGCACACCGCCTCGGCTCGCCCGCCGGGCCCGGCATCCAGGTGCAGACATCGCGCCTGGCGCTGGAACTGGTGCGCCGGGGCATGGGCTGGACGGTGGTGGACTTTCTCACCGCCAAGGGGCTGGACCCTGCGCAGATGGTGGCACAGGAGCTGCACGAGCTGGCCCCCATGTCGCTGTACAGCTACCACGCGCGCGCCTTTCCGCCCGGTCTGCAGGCCACCCGCATGCTGAGCATGCTGCCCGCCTTGCTGCACGAGGCCCTGCAGCCCAACCCCAAGGCCCGTCAGGCGCTGACGGCCCGATAGAGCCCATGAAAAACGGCCTGCATGTCCAGAGACAGGCAGGCCGTTGCGGTGGGGAGTCCGCGCGGTCAGTGGTTCCAGCGGCGCAGCACCAGGCTGGCGTTGGTGCCACCAAAGCCGAAGCTGTTGGACAACACCGTGTTCAGCTGCGCATCGCGCGTTTGCGTGACCAGAGGCATGTCGCCCAGGGCCGGGTCAGGTGTCTCGACATTGGCCGAGCCGGCGATGAAGCCCTTGTTCAGCATGATCATGCAGTAGATGGCCTCCTGCACGCCCGTGGCGCCCAGCGAGTGGCCGGTGAGCGACTTGGTGGACGAGAACGGTGGCACCTTGTCGCCAAACAGGGCACGCATGGCGCGCACTTCCTGCATGTCGCCCACGGGGGTGGAGGTGCCGTGGGTGTTGATGTAGTCGATGGGAGCGTCCAGACCTTCCATGGCTTGCTGCATGCAGGCAATGGCACCGTCGCCCGACGGGGCCACCATGTCTTCACCGTCGCTGGTGGCGCCAAAGCCCACCACTTCGGCCAGGATGGTCGCGCCACGGGCCTGGGCGTGCTCCAGGCTCTCCAGCACCACGGCACCGCCGCCGCCAGCGATCACGAAGCCGTCGCGGTTCGCGTCGTAGGCGCGTGAGGCCTTCTCGGGCGTTTCGTTGTACTTGCTGGACATGGCGCCCATGCCGTCAAACAGCAGCGACATGCCCCAGCTCAGCTCTTCGCCACCGCCCGCAAACATCACATCCTGCACGCCCCAGGCGATCTGCTGCGCGGCCGCGCCGATGCAGTGGGCGGACGTGGAGCAGGCCGATGTGATGGAGTAGTTGATGCCCTTGACCTTGAAGTTGGTGGCCAGGCACGCAGAAACCGTGGAGCTCATGCAGCGCGTGACCTGATAGGGCCCCACGCGGCGGATGCCTTTTTCGCGCAGCGTGTCGGCCGCTTCGATCTGGTTGGCGGGCGAGCCGCCGCCCGAACCCATGATGAGGCCGGTGCGCGGGTGGCTGACTTGGCTTGGCGTGAGGCCTGCTTGCTGGATAGCGTCTTCCAGTGCGATCTGCGCATAGGCCGCCGCATCGCCCATGAAGCGCAGCTGCTTGCGGTCGATGCGCGCTTCGATATCGATCTCCGGGGCGCCGCCCACCTGGCTGCGCAGGCCCAGTTCCTTGAACTTCTCCACGGCCTTGATGCCGCTGGTGCCCGCACGCAGCGAAGCTTCCACGGAGGCCAGGTCGTTGCCAATGCACGAGACGATGCCCGCGCCGGTGATGACTACGCGCTTCTTGGTGGTCATGCTGCGTCCTTACCGTCTTCCTCGCGCTTGAACAGACCCACGCGAAGGTCGTTGGCCACATAGATTTCCTTGCCATCGGCCAACAGGCGGGCATCGCCGATGGCCATGACCAGCTTGCGCTTGATGACGCGCTTGATATCGATTTCGTAGGTAACCAGTTTCACGTCAGGGCCGACCTCGCCGGTGAACTTGACCTCGCCCGCACCCAGCGCGCGGCCCCGGCCCGGCAGTTGCAGCCAGGTCAGGTAAAAACCGATGAGTTGCCACATGGCGTCGAGCCCCAGGCAGCCAGGCATGACCGGGTCGCCCTGGAAGTGGCAGGCAAAGAACCACAGGTCGGGTTTGACATCGAGCTCGGCGCGGATCTTTCCCAGCCCGTGCGCGCCACCATCGCTGTCGATGTGCGTGATGCGGTCAAACATCAGCATGGGTGGCAGCGGCAGACGCCCGCTGTCAGCGCCGAACAGCCGGCCCTCGCCCGAGGCGATCAGTTGTTCGTAGGAAAAGGAATCTGCCATTTTCAGTCGTGCTCCAGAACGGCGGATGGCCCGCCTCAAATCATCGTTTTACGCAACACCAGCCCCCGGTTGCGGGCCTCTATTATCAAGGCATAGGGAGCCGCCTCTAAACACGGGGGTGCGCAGGCCCTTGCGACGCCGGGCGCAATGCCTGACCTGGATCAATTGCCACGCGGCCTGCGGCCCCTGCTGGCGACCATGGCCCCCACCAGCACCAGAGCCCCCAGCGCCCACAGCGGCCACAGCCCCCAGCGGGACACCCACCACGCATAAGGCGTGATGGCCCAGCCACTTTGTGCGTCCAGCCCCCGGCCCTGCACCTCGCCTTTGAGCACGCCGCGCGTGTAGCGGGCCAGCTGGTGCGTGACCACGCCCCGGTGGTCGATGATGACGGTGGCGCCCGTGTTGGTGGCGCGCACCATCGGGCGCTCGAATTCGAGCGCACGCATGCGGCTGATGTGCAGATGCTGGTCGATGGCCAGGGTGTCGCCAAACCAGCCGATGTTGCTGAAGTTGACAAACACCGTGGGGGCCTGGGCGGGGTCGATGAATCGCGCCCCCAACTCCTCGCCAAACAGGTCTTCGTAGCAGATGTTCGGCGCGATGCGCTGCCCCGCCACGGCAAACGACGCCTGGCCCACGGTCCCCCGGTTGAAGTCGCCCAGCGGGATGTTCATCATGGCCGTGAACCACTTGAAAAACGGCGGAATGAACTCTCCAAACGGCACGAGGTGGTGCTTGTCGTAGCGGTAGGGCTCGGCTTGTGTGGCAGCACTCATGCCCAGCACGGAGTTGGTGTAGCCCTGCGCTTCATCCCCCAGCGGAATGCCCACCATGGCGGCCTGGGCCCCTTGCGCATAGCGTTGCTGGATGCCCTCCAGATACCCCGGAATGAGCTGCTGCGGCAGCAGCGGTATGGCGGTCTCGGGCGCCACCACCAGGTCGGCCTGGGCGTTGCGCAGGGCCTCGGCATACCACTGCAGGGCCACGGGCACACCGCTGCCGGACTGGAACTTTTCGTCCTGGGGGATATTGCCCTGCAGCAGCTCCAGGCTGAGGGCGGGCGCTGCGCGCTGTGTCGGGGTGTGGCACAGATTGACCGCGCACAGCCGGTCCACCGTGGCCCAGGCCAGCAGGCCTCCCGCCGCCAGCACCAGCGCCCACCAGCGCACCTTGCGCAGATCGGTGGCACGCACCTGCACCACGCCCATCGCCAACGCCGCAGCCACCGCGCTGATGCCATACACCCCCATGTGGCGGGCCAGCACGGCGAGCGGCCCATCCACATGCGCGTAGCCGCCAGCACCCCACGGGAACCCCGTCCACCAGACGCCCCGTGCCAGTTCGGCCAGCAGCCACAGCGCTCCGAAAAGAAGAGCACTCCCGGCACGATTCATCGGCGCATACCGGCAAAACAAGGCCAAAGCCGCCGAATAGTAGCTGGCAAGAAAGGCAGCGAGCCCCAGCACCGCTGCCACGGCCAAAGGCGCGGGCAGGCCACCATAAGAATGCATGGAAATGAACAGCCACCAGAAAGTGCCTGCCAGCCAGGCGGTGGCAAACAACCCACCCACGAGCGCACCGCGCCGCCAGGGCGCAGCGACGCGCGGGTGCTCCACAGCGAAAGGCCGCACCATCCAGGCGAGCGCAGCCATCGAAGCCAGCTGCAGCCACCACAAGGGTTGGCCGCTGCCCGGCCAGGCCAGCGAGGCCGCCTGGGCCAGGCCCGCCGCCAGTGCCAGCAGCAGTTGCGGCAGCAGCGGCCCGCCCGCCATCCGAGAGCGCCGCGACATCAGCCGTCGGAGGGAGTGTCTTCGACCCTGGACACCTTGAACCAGCGCACCGCCCCGCCCTTGGTGTGCAGCACCACAAAATGCAGGCCGCTGAGCTGCAGATGCTCACCGCGCTTGGGCACATGGCCCATTTCGTGGGCAATCAGGCCGCCGATGGTGTCGAAATGCTCGTTGGGATCGCTACCCACGATGGCCACCTCAAAGGCCTCGGCCACACGCTCGATGGGGGTGTCACCACTCACACGGTAGGTCCGGTCGGCCAGGCCAAAGATGTCGCCATCGTCTTCGGGGATGTCGAACTCGTCCTCGATCTCGCCGACGATCTGCTCCAGCACGTCTTCGATGGTGATGAGCCCGGCCACGCGGCCAAACTCGTCGATCACGATGGCCAGGTGGTTGCGGTTGCCACGGAACTCGCGCAGCAGGTCGTTCAGGCCTTTGCTTTCGGGCACAAACGCTGCCGGGCGCAGCAACGCACGGATGTTCAGCTCGGGCGCCCGCTGCAGCTTGAGCAGGTCCTTGGCCATCAGGATGCCGATGATGTTCTCGCGCTCGCCCTGGTAGACAGGAAACCGTGAATGCGCGGTGCTGATCACCAGGTGCAGCAGCTCATCGAAAGGCGCGTCAATGTTGACGAGGTCCATGCGCGGTGCTGCCACCATCACATCGCCCGCCGTCATATCGGCCATGCGGATCACGCGCTCCAGCATCACGCGCGATTCGGCGCCAATGACCTCGTTATCCTCGGCCTCGGCCAGGGTTTCGATGAGTTCTTCCGTGGAGTCCGGCCCAGGATGGATGAACTCGGCCACTTTCTGCAGGAAGGTGCGCTTGTCTTCCCTCTCGGGCGGTCGCCCGGGGTGCGCGGGGTGCGGGTCAGACACTGTCTGGAGTGCAGGACGTGCGGTAGTGAATCAGGCCCCTAGGATAGCGGATTGCCGTGACAGCCGGCCACCACCGGCGTCACGGCCGGGGGCGTGACCGCCATGCATCACTCGGCCGACTGGTGGCGCGCGTGTTGCACGCCGCTGCGCACTTCCTGCACATTGGCCAGAAAGTCCCAGAACTGCTTGGCCTGCTTTTTGAGCTGGTAGTCCACCTCGGCGAACTGCTGCTCGACCATCTCGGTCATGCGCGTGTCGAGGCTGGCGGGTGGAATCTGCAGATAGGCCTCGGACTCGGACCCGTCGCGGCGCACGGTGGCACCGGCGTTGCGCGCGATCTTGAGCATGGCGGTGTTTTCAGACAACGCATGGATGAACACCATGTTCACGCCCTCATTGCGCGCATGCATCACGGCACGCTCGAACAGGCGCGCGCCAAAGCCGCGACCCCGTGCCTGCTTGAGCACGGACACACCGAATTCAGCACACGGCTTGTGTTCGGGGTTTTCCGAAAACGCTAGGTGGGCCATGGCGATGAGCTCAAGGCGGCGGTTGTAGATGCCAAAAATTTCATCGCGCTCGAAGTTGAGCTGCTCGGCGTAGCGGCGGATCTGTTCGTCGTTGGCGGCATAGCCAAAGCGCAGGTAGCGGTCTGCAGGCTCCAGCTGCAGCAGGTGCTGGGTGATCCGCTCCCGGTAGGAGGGGCCCAGGGAGCGGATAGGAACCATCATGGGCGTCTCCTGCTGGTGGATGTGAATGTCAGAGGCAGAAGAGCCGCTGGTTACCGGGCGCAGCAGGTCCCGGCCTGCGTACCAGGATGCCTTGAGCCAGTCTTTGGTTGCGAACATGTCGCCAAATATAAGGGTTTTCCCTCATCTTTTCCAGTCCAAATTGCTGCGCCGCAACAAAATAGTGATCCTACTCAAAATGCGGAAAAATCGGCTCCAAGCGCTGGAATATCATGCCTCAATAGCTATCAATTTGAGAGTATTCATACCCCGGATCTCCTCAGCATGGGTCGCAGACGCGACGGCTGGGGTGGCTGCCCCCCGTCTGCGCCAAGCCTTCTCTGCACGGGCCAGAGCGTAAAGCGCGGACCGCCTTACAGCAACCTCCGCCGCACCGCCAGACGCCACAGGGAGTCACGCCTGTGACGTGCCCCATCCCAGCCAAGGGCGAAGGCCCGCGCTGGACTACACCGGCACAGCCGTCGTCGCCTTCACGCGGTCGAGCACAAAGCTGGTCTTGCAGTCCTGTACGCTGGGGTGCTTGAGCAGCGTGTCCATGATGAAGCGGCTGTAGTGCGCCATGTCGGCCACCACCACGCGCAGCAGGTAGTCCATTTCGCCGGTGAGCGATGCGCACTCCACCACCTCGGGCCAGGTCTGCACGCTGGCGCGGAACAGGTCCATGGGGTTGCGCTTGTGGCTTTCCGTGTGTTTTTCCAGCCGCACGTTCAGGTACGCCGTGAGTCCCAGCCCCACCGCTTCGGGCTGCACCAGGGCCACGTAGCGGTGGATCACGCCGCTGTCTTCCAGCCGCTTGACGCGGCGCAGCACGGCGCTGGGCGACAGGCCCACCTGTTCTCCGATGACGTCGTACGTCTCGCGGCCGTTGTCCTGCAGGCGGCGCAGGATGGCGCGGTCCAGCTTGTCGAGTGCGTCAAATGCTTTCATGGCGCAGGATTTTATGAACAACTGCGTGATTTCTGCATGGTGTGCTGCACACACGGGTATGTCCCGATAGTGACTCCATGGCCCGAATACAAAAATTGATCTCGCAAAAAAGAACGGTCGTTCGTTTTTGCGAGCATAAGAAACCATACCAACGGAGACAAACACATGACCGGATTTTTCAGCCGCTTTTTGCGGCGACTGGTGCTGGCAGCAACGGCGGGGTTGCTGCTGCTGGGCGTGGGCGCGCAGGCGCAGACGGGGTACACCCAGACGCGCTACCCCATCGTGCTGGTGCATGGCCTGTTCGGCTTTGACTCGGCCCTTGGGATCGACTACTTCTACGGCATCCCCGACGCACTGCGCCAGGGCGGCGCCAAGGTCTACGTCGCCCAGGTCTCGGCCGCCAACAGCACCGAGGTGCGCGGCGAGCAATTGCTGGCGCAGGTCAAGACCATCCTGGCGCTGACCGGGGCCCCCAAGGTGAACCTGGTAGGCCATTCGCACGGAGGCCCCACCACCCGCTATGTGGCGGGCGTGGCGCCGCAGCTGGTGGCATCGGTCACCTCGATTGGCGGCGTGAACCGGGGTTCGCGCGTGGCCGACATCCTGCGCGGCGTAGCGCCCGCGGGCTCGGTGTCCGAAGCCGTGGCCAGCGCCGCCGCCAAGGCGCTGGTGGGCCTGATCAACCTGACCTCCGGCGGCACCGGCCTGCCCCAGATGCCCACGGCGGCGCTGGACTCGCTGACCACGGCCGGCTCGGCCAAGTTCAACAGCCGCTTTCCGCAAGGCGTGCCCACCTCCGGCTGCGGCAGCGGCGCCGAGCAGGTGAACGGTGTGCGCTACTACTCCTGGACCGGCACCCTGCCCCTGACCAACGTGCTCGATGCCAGCGACGCCCTGCTGACCACGCTGAGCCTGACCTTTGGCGAAGCCAACGATGGCCTGGTGTCGGCCTGCTCGTCGCGCTTGGGCAAACACCTGGGCGACTACCGCCAGAACCACCTCGACGAAGTCAACCAGCTGCTGGGCCTGCGCGACTGGTTCTCCACCGACCCGGTGACGCTGTACCGCCAGCACGCCAACCGCCTCAAGCAACAAGGCCTGTAAGCCATGGCCCAGCCCTCGCGCACCTGGGCGGTTGCCGCCGCAGTCCTGGCCCTCACCACGGTCGCCGTGGTGTGGTGGCTGGAGGGCCCTGCCGGGTTGGGCGCGGGGGATACCCACCCATCACCAGCGGGGGCGGCCGCCGCCTCCGCCGGTGCCCAGGTACAACCCTCGCCAGCACAGGGCGCGGACCACAGTTTTTTTGCACGCCGCCGCGCCATCACCACCGACGGCCCGGCCGACCCCCTGCTGGTGCACGGCCTGCGCGACACGCTGGAAGCCCTGCTGATGGAAGCGGGCGACGCCAGCGACCCAGCCACGCTCAAACAGCGCCTGGCCGCGCTGGTCAACCGGCATTTCCCCGCCGCCCTGGCCACACGAGCCCTGGCACTGGCCGAGCGCTACGTGGACTACCGTGTGGCCCTGGGCAGCTTGCGTGCGCCGCAGGACCTGACCGACCCACGCGCACTGCGCGACGCGCTGGAGGCGCGCCACAAGGTGCGCCTGCAGTTTTTTGACGACGCCGAATACGACGCCCTGTTTGCCCGCGAGGCCGACCTGGACCGCTACACCCTGGCGCGCCTCGAGATTGAGCGCAACACCCAGCTCAGCCCTGAGCAGCGCGCCCAGGCGCTGCAGGCGGCCGACAACGAACTCTCTGCCGAGCGCCGCGCCGAACGCAGTGCCGCCACCGCCCACATGGCGGCCGCCGCGCAGACGGCCGCCTTCAACGCCAGCAACACCGACGAACGCAGCCGCTACGCCACCCGCAGCGCGCAGTACGGCCCGGCAGCCGCCCAGGCCATGGCGCAGCTGGACAGGGACGAACAGCACTGGAACCAGCGCCTCGACCAATACAGCCAAGCCCGCACCCAGCAGGGCGAGGGCCCCGGCCTGCAGCAACTGCGCCAGCAGCTGTTCTCGCCCGAAGAGCAACAACGCATTGACGCCGCCCTGGCGCTGCGCCAGCTCAACGCGGGCACCTCGGGCTCATAGGGACCTTCTGCCGACCGCGCAGCGCTGCGGTGGCCAGCCCCGCCCAGCGCGCCGCCAGACTGCGCAAAATTTTGAACATTCACAATATTCCTGCAAATCAAAGGCCAAAGCCTCTTGATTTCGCCAGAAACATGAGGCAGGCCGCGCCTACAGTCCATGACATTCATCAACGAATGCCGGAGACACCCCATGAACGCCGCCTTGCCGCAAGAAACCACCGCCCAGCTCGCTGCCTGGGACAACCCCATGGGCCTGATGGGCTTCGAGTTCGTCGAATTCACCTCGCCCCAGCCCGGCGTGCTGGAGGCGGTGTTTGAAAAGCTCGGTTTCACCCTGGTCGCCAAGCACCGGTCCAAGGATGTGGTGCTGTACCGCCAGAACGGCATCAACTTCATCCTGAACCGCGAGCCCCACAGCCAGGCCGCCTACTTTGGTGCCGAGCATGGCCCCTCCGCCTGTGGCCTGGCCTTCCGTGTGAAGGATGCGCACAAGGCTTACAACCGCGCGCTGGAGTTGGGCGCCCAGCCCATCGAGATCCCCACCGGCCCCATGGAGCTGCGCCTGCCCGCCATCAAGGGCATTGGCGGCGCACCGCTGTATTTGATTGATCGCTTTGAAGACGGCAAGTCCATCTACGACATCGACTTCGAATTCATCGAAGGCGTGGACCGCCGCCCCGTGGGCCACGGCCTGAACCTCATCGACCACCTCACGCACAACGTGTACCGCGGCCGCATGGGTTTCTGGGCCAACTTCTACGAGAAGCTGTTCAACTTCCGCGAAATCCGCTACTTCGACATTCAGGGCGAATACACGGGCCTCACGTCCAAGGCCATGACCGCGCCTGACGGCAAGATCCGCATCCCGCTGAACGAAGAGTCCAAGCAGGGTGGCGGCCAGATCGAAGAATTTTTGATGCAGTTCAACGGCGAGGGCATTCAGCACATCGCGCTGATCTGCGACAACCTGCTGGACGTGGTGGACAAGCTTGGCATGGCCGGCGTGCAGCTGGCCACCGCGCCCAACGAGGTCTATTACGAAATGCTGGACACCCGCCTGCCCGGCCACGGCCAGCCTGTGCCCGAACTGCAGTCGCGCGGCATCTTGCTGGACGGCACCACGGCCGACGGCACGCCCCGCCTGCTGCTGCAGATTTTCTCCACCCCCATGCTGGGCCCGGTGTTCTTCGAATTCATCCAGCGCGAAGGCGACTACCGCGATGGTTTTGGCGAAGGCAACTTCAAGGCGCTGTTCGAGTCGCTGGAACGCGACCAGATCCGCCGTGGTGTGCTGAACACGTAAGACATCGGACATCCAGGGTTAACCCTGCACAGGTGCCTATACTGCGCGCTCCCCGGAACTCAAAAGGATCCCGATGTCGCTCCGTAGCACCCTGTTCAGCACCCTTCTGGCTGGCGCGGCCACTGCCGCGCTGGCGCAGAACCCGTCTGCCCCGCTCACCATCGTGGTGCCCTACCCCGCTGGTGGTCCGCTGGACACCTCGGCCCGCATCGTGGCCGACGGTGCCGCAGCCCAGTTGGGCTCCATCACCGTGGAGAACAAACCGGGGGCAGGTGGCAATACCGGCGCCGACCAAGTCGCCAAGGCACCCAAGGCCAGCAACCAGGTACTGATGGGCGCCGTGGCCACGCACGCGGTCAATCCCTGGCTGTACAAGAACTTCCCCTACAACGCACTAAAAGACTTCAAACCCCTCGTCCTCGTGGCGCGCACGCCCAATGTGCTGGTGGTGAACGCGGAACAGGCGGCCAAGCTGGGCATCAAGACCACGCCCGACCTGGTGCAGTACCTCAAGAAGAACCCGGACCAGACCAAGTACGGCTCGGGCGGCAACGGCAGCATCGGCCACATCTCGGCCGAGATGTTCAAGTCGCTCACCAACACCAAGATGGGCCACACGCCCTTCCAGGGCTCCAAGCCAGCGCTCGCCGCGCTGGAATCAGGCCAAGTGCTGATGGTGTTTGACAACCTGGCCTCGGCGCTGCCGCAGATCCAGTCGGGCAAGCTGCTGGCGCTGGGTGTGACCACCCTCAGCCGCAACGAGGCGCTACCCAACGTGCCCAGCATCAACGACAGCGTGCAGGGCTTCAACGTGTCCACCTGGTTCGGCCTGTTCGCGCCGGCCTCGCTGCCCGATGCGGACGCACGCCGCTATGCCAACGCGTTCAGCGCCGCAATGCACTCGCCTGCGGGCAAGGAGAAGTTCAAGAAGATGGGTATCACCCCCGAAGAGCTGACGCTCGACGGATTTGCGCAGTTTGTGCGCTCGGAAAACAGCAAGTACGAGTTCTTGATCCGGGCCGCAAAGATCAAGATCGATTAGCAGCCGCATGGGCTGGTGCGCACCCCCGTCGCGGTGCGCCGACCATGGCGGCAAAGGAGAAAAAAATGGGACAAGCCCCTGTCGTCTATGGCCAATCCACCCGCCCACCGCGTGGCGACTACTCGCGTGCCAACGCGGACTACACCTGCCCGCAGGACTACGCGGCCTACACCGCCGCCGACCACGACACCTACCGCCGTCTGTACGAGCGCCAGCGCGCCCTGCTGCCGGGCCTGGCGAGCCAAGCGTTCATCGACGCCCTGCCCTCACTGGGCGCGAGCGACCGCATCCCGCGTTTTGAAGAGGTGAACGAGCGCCTCTACAAAGCCACCGGCTGGGAGCTGGTGGGCGTGCCGGGGCTGATCCCAGAGGTGCCCTTCTTCACCCTGCTGGCCAACCGCAAGTTCCCGGTGACGGACTGGATCCGCAAGCCCGAGGAGTTCGAGTACATCGTCGAGCCCGACATCTTTCACGACCTGTTCGGCCATGTGCCGCTGCTGTTCAACCCGGTGTTTGCCGACTATGTGCAGCGCTACGGCCAGGGGGGTCTGAAGGCGCAGGGGCTGGGGTCGTGCGAGATGCTGAGCCGCTTGTACTGGTACACGATCGAGTTCGGGCTGATCCGCGAGGCGGGGCAGTTGCGGGCCTATGGCGCGGGCATCCTGAGTTCGTCGGGCGAACTGGCGTACTCGGTGCAGAGCCCAGAGCCGCAGCGCATTCCGCTGCAACTGGAGCGCACCATGCGCACGCGCTACAAGATCGATACGTACCAGCAGACGTATTTTGTGATCGACAGTTTTGAGCAGCTGTTTGAGATGACGGCGGCGGACTTTGCGCCGATCTATGAGCGGCTGCGGGGGTTGCCGGAGTTTGCCGCGGATGAGCGGGAGGCTGTGGCGGCTTGATTTCTGGTGGTATTGGCTGCTAGCGCTAGTGAATCATTCCTTGACAGCTACATATTTGATAGCACTTCTTCTGCATTCAACAATACCTGACTGAGGTTGTTGGAGCTTGTGGATGAATCGGTCTCTGTGCCTGGGTTGAGGGCGGAGGCCGGGAGTCGCCCGGCATGCGAGTCCCTTTCTTTCGCGTCGCCGAAAGAAAGGAACCAAAGAAAGGGCGACCCCACTGTCTGCGCCCCCTGCGCTGG
>NZ_QAIM01000601.1:0-472 GCF_003061035.1 Acidovorax sp. HMWF018 | reverse complement strand
TGTCTGAACGAAGCTGCAACGCAGCGCAGTGAGTTCCACGGCGCACCCCGCAACCGCCCCGACGCAGGTTTGCCCCTTCGCACCGCGAAGGGGCCGCAGACTGGGGGTCGCCTTTTCTTTGGTGACTTTCTTTTGGCGAAGCAAAAGAAAGTTACTCGCACGCCGGGCGACTCCCGGCCTACGCCCTACAACCAACCATGCAGTCCGATGTGCAACTCACGCCCGACGCAGCCATCGAAAACACACTACAAAATTAATAGCTACCAGCACTTTGCATACGAACGCTAGCAGCCAAAAGACCTCAAAGAATCACCCTCGACTTATCTCCTCCAGACAAGCCTTCATCACCCCAGGGTCAAACGCCATCTGCACATGCGCAACCCCTTCCACCAACCGGTGTTCTGCCCCCGCCAACGCCGCTGTGGTCGCCGGAAACACGATGTTGTCGCAGTTCGAATACCAGCAGGTAAAC
>NZ_QAIM01000007.1:0-2275 GCF_003061035.1 Acidovorax sp. HMWF018 | reverse complement strand
CAGGAAAAGGATCAGGGTGCTCATGGGCGGGTTTTGCGGGCCATTTTAGGGGGCGGGCGTGACGCAGCGGCGGTGTGGGTGGGTGCAGTGTGAGGGTTGTTACACCCTCAGCGCTGTGCCCCGGGCAGCAGTTGCGTGGTTTCCCGGTCGAAGGCGCCGCGTTCGCGCCACAGTGTGGTCACGTCGATGCCCTGTTTGCGCACCAAAGAGCGCTCGTCCACCATCGCATCGCCTAGGCGCAGGCGGCCCCGCACTTCAAAGTACGACGAGGCCACGGCGTGGGCACTTTCGTTGATGTCGATGCTGGCGCCCACCAGGTCGCGCACGTCGCTGAGGGTGCGGAAGTGCCGTGCCTCGCGGGTCTGCACGATCTTCTGGGCCGTGGCGCTGTCCAGCCCGTCGATGGCGGCCATCAGCACGTTGATGTCGGCGGTGTTCAGATTGACTGGGGTGCGCACGGGCAGCAGCGTCACATGGGGGGCGAGCGCCGCCACCGTGGCCGGGGTCAGGCCCAGCCACCCCAGCTGGGTCACGCTGGGTGGCAGCAGGGGGGCGGAGCCGCTGTCGGCACCCGCACCCGCCTGCGCGCGGCGCAGGCCGTCGATCAGCACGCTCAGCTGCTGTCCGGGCAGGCCCAGGCGCTCGAACAATCGGGTGAACTGCCGCAGTGCCACGGCCTGTACCTGCCCGCCCTCCGCGAGGTTGGTGATGTTCAGGCGGCCCTGCAGGTCGGTGATCTGGCCCGACAGGAAGGCCTCGGTGGTGTCGGTGCTGGCGTCGTCCACCTGGGTCACGTTCTTGTCGGCCGCAAGGAAGGTGGACAGCCGGGCCTCCTGCAGAGGGATGGCCCAGGGCTCGGCCAAGTGGTCGGCCCCGCCAGAGCGCCCGTCCTCGCGCAGGATGAGCCGCGACCAGTCGAGCGCGCCGATCAAGATCCACGCGGACTGCACGCGGCCGCGCTCGGCCGTCTCGACCTCTACCGCGCGCCACTGCTGCCACATCGCGGCGGCCGCGAAGGTGGCGACCAGCGTGACGGTGAGCATGGCGGCGAGCAGGGCCGCACCGCGCGCCCTGTGCCTGTGCGATGGGCGCTGCCACAGCGAGTGCCACCGTGGAGCTGGCTTTGCCAGGCCACGGGTGGCGTCCCCCTGGGGGGATGCGGCGCAGCCGCTCAGGGGGGTACTCACGATCTGCCTCCGCCCAGCACGGGGTTGACCCAGTCGCGCGTCAGCTGGCCTGCCAGCGCCTGGCCCGGGGGCAGGGTGATCTGCAGGCGGATGCCGTCCGGAATGGCCGAGGTGCTGTCGCCCGACGGGGTGCCCGTGCTCGACTGCGGGTTGGACCACGCGCCGCCCCGGTAGTAGAAGATCTGCCAGCTGTCGAGCGGCAGCAGCGTCACCTCGTAGCGCCGCTCGGCGTCGCCCGGCGTACGCGCCCACTGGGCGGCCTGCTCCCAGGCCTGCCGCCAGTCGGCGCGGGTGCGCACCGGCGGCGACTGCCAGCGCAGCCACTGGCCCACGCCCTGGTTGTTGTTGCGGCGGGTCCAGGCCACCACCAGCGCACCCTCGTCGGGCACAGCGCTGCTGCGGCGGGTGAGGCGCAGCACCTGGCCGTCCCAGTCCAGCGGCGTGGTGTTGGCAACGGGCATCAGGGCGTCCAGGTCCGTACCCCACTGCCCCAGCGCAGCCTGCAGCACCAGCATCTCATCTGCCCGCTGGCGCGTGGACTCCTGCGCCCGCACCATGCCATCGAGCCCGCGCCAGCTCAGGATGGCAATCAACGCCATCACGCTGATGGCGACCAGCAACTCGATGAGTGTGAAGCCGAGCGGGGCCGTGCCCCCACTGCTGAGGCGCCGGCGCGAGGCCTGAGCAACTGGCGCGGCCCAGGCCAGCGGACGCCGCGCAAGGGCCGCCCCGCCGCGCTGGCGGCGTCCCCCTGCCCGCATTGCGCAGCAATGCGAGAGCGGGGGGAAGGCCCGCAGGGCCTCAGGGGGGTGTTCCATCAATACCTTCCAATGATGGTGGAGAGGCGCAGGATGGAGTTGTCCCCGTCCAGCACCTGCGCATCGATGCGCCGAAAACTCGGGTTGGGCGTGGGCCGCACGATGGTCACCACTTGCAGCTGGCGCCCGGCCTGCTCGCAGGTCAGGCTGCTGTCACCCACGCTGGGCATCTGGCGGGAGAGCCGGGCCTTGACCAGCTCGTTCTCCGCGCACAGCTGCGCGAGCACGATGTCGGACTGCCGCAGGGCGTTGCGCGTGAGCGCCGTCGTG
>NZ_QAIM01000091.1:14897-17442 GCF_003061035.1 Acidovorax sp. HMWF018 | reverse complement strand
GTCACTGTATGTGGAGACGCGGCGGTGGATATTCTGGCGGGATGAGGTGGGGCCGGTGCGGTGGTAGCAGAGCAAGTCTGCCCACGGTAGCCACACAAGACTCTCATTTTGATCTGCAGGAAAACACATACCGACCACGCGCGTGAAAGCGCTGGAACACTGCTTCCCGCCCGCGTCCACATGCTGCGTTGGCCAGATTCTTGACGTCCTCTTCTGTCGCAAAAGCGGGCCTGGCGATCTGTACGCCGAAATCATAAGACTCCACAACTCGCGGTTGGCAGCCTGTCGATGCCACCGCAATGCCCAAGCCCAATCCGGCCACAAGAAGTCTCATGCAGATGTTCTGCCCGCGCGGCGAAGGCGTGACATTGGATGAGCGGGCACCGACAAGTGCAGTGCCCAGGTTAGGTTGAAGGAGCCCAACCCAGCTGCATGCATCAGCGACAAAATCTCACTGCGGCACCAGCTCCACGCGCCGGTTCTTGGCCTTGCCCTCATCGCTGTTGTTGCTGGCTACAGGTGCGAGCGACGCGACGCCATTGCCCACCAGGCGATTGGCCGCAATGCCGTAGTCCTTGGCCAGCACGGCGGCCACTGCGTCGGCGCGGCGCTTGGACAGCGCCAGGTTGCTATCAAAACTGCCCACGCTATCGGTATGGCCCACTACATGCAGCTTGACAGTGGGCTCGGCCTTCAGGAAGGCGGCGATCTGCTCCAGCGAGGGTTTGGACTCGGGCTTCACGTCGGCCTTGCCAGTGTCGAACAGGATGCCGTAGATGGCGACCTTGCCATTGGCCGTGATGGACTTGCTGATGTCCGATGCACTGACCACCACCATGTTCTGCTCCATGGCTTTGGTTTCCAGGATGTCCACTGCGATGTAGGCGCCCTGCCTGGATTTGTACGTAGCGTCTTCCTTAGGCCAGTCGATGGAGATCAGGCGCACGGTAGTGTTGCCCTTCTGGAAGGTACCCGTGCGCACGGTGCTCGCATCGGCGCCATACATCACGTATTCGCTGCGGTTGTTCTTGATGAAGTCGCGCTGGCCACTACTGAAGTTGGCCAAAAAGTTGGTGTAACTGCCCGCAGCACTGTCACGGGTGGAGTCATACAGCGCCGTGAAACCGCTGGCCGTAAGGTCGTTGGCATAGTTGCGAAACAGCTCCAGTGACCGCGTGGCACCGGGGGCCTCGTACCACAGGCGGGTGAGCTTGCCTTCCAGAGCAAGTGGCGGCTGCACGTAGCGCCGCTTGTAGGTCTGCAGGTCGAACTCCTTGAACGTGGAAGTCTGGAACTCCACGGCGTCGAAGTTGCGCACCTCGTAGCCCACGATGGTGCTACCACCAAAGCGCTTCACGGCGGGGTGATCCTTGGCGCCGGCAAGGTCCTGTGCAAACGTTGGCCACACGCTGACCAAGGCCAGGAACCCGAGGCACAGCGATGCGCCCCACTGACGAAACAGCTTCATGCTCATGGGCAATCTCCGGTTGAATACACGCATCGCTGACTGAGCTGCACCCGGCGCTGCGACAGGCGGCGGGCTCGCATCCATCATAGGCGAGCACCTGGCTGCAGGCCACCCAGCCTTCATGCGACGCCATGGCGCAGCGCGCCGCTTTCGCGAAATGCATCACGGTTTCACACCGGCTTTGTGTTGGACACCTCCCGCAAGCTTCATGTCACTTGCCAAACGCCGAACCGGATCCCACAGGAAATTGAGACCCATGCACTGGCTCATGGCATGAGCGTTGCATGCGCCCCCTGCACGCACCTGCACCCTCCATGACTTCATCCCACCGCCCAGCCCGCTCCCGTGCACCCGCTCATCCAGATGCGCCACCACCCAGCGCCCCTGACCTCAGCACGCCGGTGCTCTTGCTCATGGCCGTGGCCTGCGGCCTGTGTGCGGGCAGCAACTACTTCAACCAGCCGCTGCTGCACTCCATTGCCACGCAGCTGCAAGTGCGGGACGCGTCGGCGGCGCTCATCGTGACGCTGGCGCAGGTGGCGTACGCGGCAGGGCTGCTGCTGTTGGTGCCGCTGGGCGACCTGCTGGAGCGGCGGCGGCTTATCACCACACTGATGCTGCTGGCCGCTCTGGGACTGTTTACCAGCGGGTTTGCGCACAACTACGCCATGCTGGCGCTGGGCACGCTGCTCACCGGCCTGTTTTCGGTGGCGGCGCAGGTGTTGGTGCCGCTGGCAGCCACCCTGGCTGCGCCGGGCCGCAGCGGCCGGGCCGTGGGGCTGGTGATGAGCGGGCTGCTGACCGGGATTCTGGCGGCGCGCAGTGTGGCAGGGCTGCTGTCGGAGGTGGGCGGCTGGACGCTGGTGTACCGGGTGGCGGGCGTCGCCATGGTGGCCGTGGCGTTGGCGCTGTGGTGGGTGATGCCCATGTCACGCAATACGACCTCAGCACCGACACAGGGGTATGGACAGGTCTTGCGGTCGCTGGGCACGCTGGCCTTGCACCACCCCCGGTTGCGCAGCCGGGCCTTGCTGGGAGGGTTGTCGTTTGCCTCCGTCAGTGTGTTGTTCTCCACCA
>NZ_QAIM01000091.1:12820-14877 GCF_003061035.1 Acidovorax sp. HMWF018 | reverse complement strand
CCTGCACACCGACTGGGCGACGCCGGCATTGGGCTGGTGGGGCTGGCGGGCGTGGCCGGTGCACTCATGGCCAATGTGGCAGGCCGCATGGCTGACCGTGGGCAGGCGCAGGTGGCCACCGCCGCATCGGTAGGTTTGCTGCTGCTGGGCTGGGGCGCGCTGTGGCTGGGCGCCAGCAGCCTGGTGTGGTTTGTGGTGGGCATGCTGGTGGCCGACCTGGCGCTGCAGGGCGTGCACATCAGCAACCAGAACGTGATCTACCGGCTGGACCCCACCGCCCGCGCGCGGCTGAACGCGGTGTACATGACCAGCTACTTTGTGGGTGCGGCCACGGGCTCGGCGATGGGGTCGGTGGCCTGGCTGTGGGGCGGATGGGGCGCCACCTGCGCGCTGGGCATGGGCATTGCCGTGCTGAACGCGCTGGCACTGGCTTACGACCAGCGGCTGGCTGTGCGGGCGCAGGGTGATGGTGTGCGGCAGGCTACAGAAGGCGCAGGTGCGTAGCCCCCGGCAGCTGCCAGCGGCGTAATTTGTGACGTACCATCCTCGCACGGTCCCATCCCGAGACCTTTCAAGGAGGCCCCATGGCCAAAGGCGAACAGCGCAGCAACAAGATGGCGAAGAAACCCAAAAAGGACACCTCGCCGCCCAAGGAACACAGCGCATCGGACCGGCCCATGCCGCCGATGACCACCGTCATGCCCAAGGGCAAAGACAAAAACAAATAGGTCACACCAGCACTCCGCCTGCCCCGGCGAATACGCTACAAAAACAATAGCTTCAGGCGCATATTGTATAAGCGCCTGCAGCTATTTTTGTTTGAAATTCCGCATCAGGCAGCCCTTCATTCGGCGCTCGCCGCCGCCGGGCTCAGGCAGGCTGGGCCCACTGCGCCAGCCACTGTGCATCGGGCTCTGGCCGGCCAAACAGGTAGCCCTGGTACACGATGTCCGGGGCGCGCTGGCGCAGGAAGTCGGCCTGGGCCTGGGTCTCCACCCCCTCGGCCACCACACGCAGGCCGAAGTGCCGTGCCACCGACAAGATGCCTTCGACCAGCACGCCATCGTCGGCATTGGTGGGGGCCTCGTGCACAAACGACCGGTCGATCTTGATCTCCTGGATGGGCAGGCGCTTGAGGTAGGCCAGCGATGAGTAGCCGGTGCCAAAGTCGTCCAGCGACATGTCCACGCCCAGCGCGGCCAGGGAGCGCATCTTGGCCACCGCATCATCAAAGTCGTCGATCACCAGGCCTTCGGTCACCTCCAGCGTCAGCAGCCGGGGGTCGGCCCCCGTGGCAGCCAGCACTGCCCGCAGTTGCCCCACAAAACCCGCCTGCCGGAACTGCCGCGCGCTGAGGTTGACCGAGAGCCGCAACCGCCGCTCGCGGAACACCGGCTGCGCCAGCAGCGCGCAGGCATGGGCCAGCACCCACTCGCCCAGGCTGACGATGAGGTCGGACTCCTCGGCCACCGGAATGAACACGCCCGGCGCCACCAGGCCGTCACGCGGATGCTGCCAGCGCACCAGCACCTCGGCACCCGTGACCTGGCCCGACACATCCACCTGCGACTGCAGGTGCAGCCGCAGCTCGCCTGCGCCAATGGCATGGCGCAGTTCGCGCTCCACCCGAAAGCGCTGCTCGGCGGCCTCGCCCATGCCCTGCTCAAAAAACGCAGCCCGTCCGCCCCCGGCCTGCTTGGCGCGGTGCAGGGCGGTGCCCGCGCGCCGCAGCGCATCGTGAGCACCGTCGTCCGACGTTTGGGGGTACAGGGTGATACCCACGCTGGCGCCCAGTTGGGCGTCCTGCGCATCGCCCTCCAGACGCAAGGGGCGCAGCAAGGCGGCCTGCAGTTTTTCGGCAAAGGCCAGCGCATGCCGGCCCGCCAGCGAGGCATCCACCCCCAGGCCATGCAGCACCACGGCAAACTCATCGCCCGCCACCCGCACAAGCAGGTCTTGGGGCGGCAGGATCTCGGACAGCCGCAGCGCCACGGCACACAGCAGTCGGTCCCCCATCTCGCTGCCGCGCGCATCGTTGAAAGTGGTGAACCGGTCTA
>NZ_QAIM01000091.1:0-12810 GCF_003061035.1 Acidovorax sp. HMWF018 | reverse complement strand
CGCGCAACACGTGCAGCCGCTCCATCAGGGTGGACCGGTTGGGAAGGCTGGTGAGGCCGTCGAAATGCGCGAGGCGGTGAATTTCATCGGCAGCGCGCTTGCGTTCGGTGATGTCCTGCTTGAGCTCCACATAGTGGCTCACGCGGCCGTCGGTCTGGCGGATGGGGGCCACCACCACAGATTCGATCAATTCCTGCCCGTCCTTGCGGTAGTTCACCTGCTCGCCTGCCCAGCTGTCACCGCGCGCCAGTGTGGTGCGCAGACCCTCGCGCTGCGCGGGCGCCAGGCCGTTGCTGGAATAGTCTGCCGAGGCGCGGCCCACCACCTCGTCGCGCGCGTAGCCCGTGCGGCGCACAAAGGCCTCGTTGACGTACTCGATGTCCTCGCGCAGATCGGTGATGACGATGGCCTCTGGACTTTGCTCCACTGCCCGCAACAGCTTGCGCAGCGACGCCTCGCTGGCTGCCAGGTTGGCCGCAGTCTGCTGGGCCTCACGCACCCGGCTCATGTAGTTGCGGCGCGACAGCAGCGTGGCTGCAGCGGTCAGCACCAGAATGCCTGCAAGGTACACAGCACCCGCCACGCGGTTGGCCACCTGAACGGGCTTGAGCAACCCCTGAACGTCCGCCCAGATGAAACCCAGGAACAGCAGGGCCGTGAGCCCCACAAGCGTTAGCGTGGCACGCGCTCCCAGCAGCCATCCGGCCAGCACAATGATCACGGGGTAGTTCAGCAGGTTGGGGCCGTTCACGCCGCCATTGCGAGCCGCCACCAGCGACACCGATACCCACACGCCCCACACCAGCAGATAGGTGGCCAGCGTCCACCGCCGCCAGCGGGCCAGCAGAAGCGCCGTGCCGCCAATGCAGCCAGCGACAAAGTTGAGCGCCACGCGCACCGGCTGCACGGGCTGGTCCCACAGCAGCAGCAAGCCGATGACAAAACCCAGCAACATCACGGACCAACCCGCTACGCGCACCAGGTGGCGCGTTGTAGCGTCTTCGTGGTCTGGCAGCGGAACAACGGGGGCTTCGGCCATGGCGACGGGAATTACGGGGGAGGAAACCATCGTAACCGCAGGCATAGAAAACGCCTATGAACAAAACGCCGCTGGAGTGGCTGCGGCGCCCATCCATCGGCATCTGCATCGGTGTCACCAAGAACCGTCGCCAGCTTCGGCCCAGAGTGGCCGCAGCAGCCTACAGGCCCGCAAGCGCAGGCCTTATCAATCAGTCCGCGTCGCTGTCCGGCGCAGGCTCGCGCACGCCAGAGCCCTTGCCCTTGGCCTTGGCACGCGCGTCTTTCTTGGCCTGGCGCTTGGCGTCTTCGGCCAGGCCTGCAGCACGCCAGGCTCCAAACTCGGCGGGCGTTTCCAGCGTGATGCGGCCCAGGATGGCGGTGCGAAAGTCCGTCATCACAATCTCGGCCGTCTTTTGGAGGTTGACCTTGCCGCCACCCAGCATGGCGCCGCGCTTCTTGCCGATGGCTGCGAGCAGTTCCTCGTCGTGCATCGTGGCCACGGCACCTGCAGGCAGGCCCAGCTTGTAGCGGGACTCCAGCAAGGGGGCGTAGTGTTTTTGCAGGCGGCGCAGCAGCTCCAGCGCCACCAGTTCCTCGTCGTAGGCATTGCGGCCCACGGCGCCGCTGGCGGCCAGGTTGTAGCCACTTTCGGGCACCACAATGCGCGGCCACAGCATGCCCGGCGTGTCCCACAGGTAGAAGTCGTCGGCCAGGGTGATGCGCTGCTCCAGCTTGGTGATGCCCGCCTCGTCGCCCGTCTTGGCATGGCGCTTGTTGGTCAAGGTGTTGATCAGCGTGGACTTGCCCACGTTGGGCACGCCGCAGATGAGTACCCGCATGGGCTTGGCCATGCCCCCGCGGTTGGGCGACAGCAGATGGCAGGCGTCGATGAGCTTGCGCGCAGGGGCGGGGTCGGACGCATCCAGCGGCACGGCGCGCGTGTCGCTCTGGGCGTTGTACCAGTCCACCCACAGCGCAGTGCGCTCGGGGTCGGCCACGTCCTGCTTGTTGAGCACCTTGAGCGTGGGCTTGTGGCCCGTGATCTCGGCCAGCAGCGGGTTGGCGCTGGAGCCAGGCAGGCGCGCGTCCAGCACCTCGATCACCACGTCAATGTCCTTGATGCGTTCGGTGATGGCTTTGCGGGTCAGGTGCATGTGACCGGGGAACCACTGGATGGCCATGCGGGGGTACTTTCTTCTTGATTCAACAGGTTCTGAGGGTGGCAAGGATAATCGCGGTCCCACTTGCACCACGCCACCGCGCTATTTGACCTCCATGCCAGCCCCTCTCGACAACTCGCGCAAAGCCAATGCCACCAAGGCCGACAAGGAGCTGCTGTTCAAGGGCGTGACCCTGGCCCTTATCGGCCTGGTCATCTTGCTGGCGCCCTATGTCGCCCGCTCCAGCAGCGTGCGCGACCTCATGATCCAGGCGGCGCTGGTGGGCTGGTTTGCGCTGGTGCTAGGCATAGCATTCGGCGTGCAGTACGGCCTGCGCCGCGCCAAGGCGGGGCGCCGCCAGCCGTGACCTTGCCCGGGTGGACGGCCCCGGCACCGGCTGCGGACGGCGCCACGGCGCAAGCCATGTTCGCGGCACTGCAGCAACGCGCGGCCACTGCGGGCATCACGCTGCGCAACCCGCCGCCCGAGCCCACCACCTGCTGTGGGCGTGGCTGCAATGGCTGCGTGTGGGAAGGATTCCTGGACGCCGCCGAATACTGGCGGCAAGAGGCTCTGCTGCAGCTGCAAGACTGATTTTGAAGCCGTTTGGGCTGGTAGCGCTAGTGCGATATGCCCAAGCAGCTACCAAATTAATAGCACGCCCCCGCCACTCGGCGCGGTCGCACCCTCAGCCCAGCTGCTCCACCGCCATGTACTGCTCGCGCCATTCTTCAAACGGGAGCGTGTCTGCGGCTTCGATGGCCTTTTGCGCGGCAATCGACTCATCGGCCATCGCCAGGTAACGCGCCTGCTGCTCGGCCGTCCAGGGCAGGGCCAGCAGTGCGTCGCGGGCGGCGATGGACTGCTGCCGTGCAAAGGCTTCAAAGTGGTGCTGGTGCTCGCGCGCCATGCTGTCCAGCACGCGGGCCGATGGTGTGCGCTCGGGCGCAGCCATCAGTGCGCGGGCATCGCGCAGTGCAGCGCTGTAGTCGTTGGTGCCATGGGTGGCATCCAGCGCGGCGGCCAAGGGCTCGCAAGCGGCCAGCACTTCAGTGCCCCACTCGGTCAGCGGCACGCTCTGGCCGTTGCGCGACAGGCGCAGGCCGGGCTCGCGGCCCCGCTCTGCGGTGAGGTGCTGGTTCTGCTTGAGTTCGGCAATTTCTGCGGGCGTGTCCGGCGGGCTGTCGGACAGCAGGCAGTGCAGCAAGAACACATCCAGCAAGCGCATGGTGGGTGCGGTGATGCCCACGGGCACGAACGGGTCCAGGTCCATCAGGCGCACTTCGACGTATTCGACCCCGCGCTCGCGCAGGGCATGCAGCGGGCGCTCGCCCGTGCGCACCGTGCGCTTGGGGCGGATGGTGCCGTAGAACTCGTTTTCGATCTGCAGCAGGCTGGTGCCGAGCTGGTTGTAGTCACCGCCGGGATTGCGCACACCCACGGTTTCGTAGGCGGGGTATGGCTTGGTCAATGCCTCGTGCAGCGAGTTGGCGTAGCCCGTGAGGCCGTTGTAGCTCACGGCCAGCGTGGCTTGCGCGTCGCTCTGGTAGCCCAGGCGGCCCATGCGCAGCGATGTGGCGTGGGGCAGGTACAGCGCGCTGCCGCCCTCCATGCGCTCCAGGCGGTGCTCGCGCCCCTCCACAAAACAGGGGCACAAGGCGGGTGAGGCGCCAAACAGGTACAGCAGCACAAACGCGTGGCGCCGGAAATTGCGAATCAGCGCGAAATACTGCTCGCTGTCCACGCCCGGCAGCGACCAGTTGTAGTGAATGCCCGAAATGGTCTGCATGCGCCGGCCATAGCGGTGGCCCAGGCCCATGCGGTATACGCTCTTGGCGCGGCCCACGTTGGAGCTGCCGTAGCGGCCGATGGGAATGGTCTCGTCCGTGGGCAGGCCGCAGGGCATGCTGGAGGCCCACAGCAGCTCGCCGCCGCTGTCCTTCAGGGTGTGGTGCACGAACTGGTGCACCTCGGTCAGCTCATCCAGGCACTGCTGCACGCCCTTGTGGGCGCCAGTGATCAGCTCCAGCTGCGACTCGCTGTAGTCCGTGGTGATCAGGGGATGTGTGAGGGCCGAGCCCAGCGCCAGCGGGTGGGGGGTGAGGGCCAGGCCGCCGGTGGGCAGCACGCGCAGCCCTTCCTTTTCGATGCCACGGCGAATCCCCCCCAGGGCGTCCGCCGGGTAGGCGGCCAGTCTCTCGTGCAGTTTGCTCATATGTTTATACCGATCCAACTTCTGTCGGCCCGGAACTTAGCACGTTGAGCGCTGGCCCGCCCAGAGGGGTGTCAAGCCCTTGCGGCCAAAGCGCGTCCAACCTCGTTGGTTCCCTGCGCTGCGCCACTTTGTGGTACTTGCTCGCCCGCCCGCTCCGTCACCTCGGCCAGGCGGGCGGCCAGTTGCTCGGGCACATCGGCGCCAATGCCCAGATGGATACCTTGGGTGAGGGTGATGTGGGCGGCTTCGAACGTGCCCGCACCGGCACACAGGATGGTGCGCGTGGGCGCGCTTTCGTGCGCCAGCACCAGCATGGCGGGCACCACGGCCTCGGGCTTCAAGGCGTCCAGCACTTCCTGGGGCATCAGGCCCTCGGTCATGCGCGTGGCGGCCGTGGGGGCCAGGGCGTTCACGTGGATGTTGTACTTGGCGCCCTCGATGGCCAGGGTCTGCATCAGCCCCACCTGGGCCAGCTTGGCTGCGCCATAGTTGGCCTGGCCAAAGTTGCCATACAGGCCGGTGGACGAAGTGGTCATCACGATGCGGCCATATTGCTGGGCCACCATGTGCGGCCACGCGGCCTTGCAGCAGTTGGCGGCGCCCATCAGGTGCACATCCACCACCAGGCGGAAGTCATCCATGCTCATCTTGGCGAACGACTTGTCGCGCAGGATACCGGCGTTGTTGACCAGGATGTCCACCCGGCCCCAGGCGTCGATGGCCTGCTGCACCATGGCCTCGACCGCCGCAAAGTCGGTGACCGACGCGCCATTGGCCAGCGCCTCGCCGCCCGCAGCGCGGATCTCATCGACCACGGCCTGCGCCGCACCCACGGTGCCGCCGCTGCCGTCCACCGCGCCGCCCAGGTCGTTGACCAGCACCTTGGCGCCGCGCTTGGCCAGCGCCAGAGCATGCTGGCGGCCCAGGCCGCCGCCCGCGCCCGTAACGATGGCCACGCGGCCTTGGAAATCAATACCCATGGTGAAGGTTCTCCTGTTGTCTTGGTCAATCGGTCAGTGGAATAAAAACCTCTGGCACCTGCCCGAATGGGCTGGCGCCGCGCGCTGCACTGTAAGCCACAGCGCGGCCCGTGCAGGTTGCACAGGCGACTGGCCCCTCCACCACCTCCACCAACGCTGGCCGAGCACCGCACACGCCCACGCGGCACATTGGGAATAATGGGTGCCTGCGCCAGCCCCGGGGTAGCGGCCGGCGCAGTCCTCCTGAACTCATTTTTTGATAGCTATTGGCGTATGTAACACCTGCGCTATCGGCCATTTTTACCCAAGGATCTCCCATGAAAGCAATCTGGAACGGCGTGGTGGTTGCCGAGAGCGACGACACCGTGGTGGTGGAAGGCAATCACTACTTTCCCGAAAGCGCGCTGCACCGCGACTACTTCACGTTCAGCAACCACAAGACCACCTGCGCCTGGAAGGGCCAGGCCAGCTACCTGTCGCTGCTGGTCAACGGCGAGATGAACACCGACGCCGCGTGGTTCTATGCCGACCCCAAGCCCGAGGCCGCCGAGATCAAGGGTCGCGTCGCGTTCTGGAAGGGTGTGAAGGTCACGGCCTGAAACGGCCTGCCAGCACCCTGCGCAGGTTATCCCTGCGCGCACTGGACAATCGTGTGGATAAGTTTTGGCAAGTCCTGTATGACAACGCCAAGTGCTTGATTTGCAAGGAAATGCACTGCATTGCCTTATTTTTAGGCAACCCGGTAAATCATGGCGTGGGTTATCCCGGCGCACATTGGACAATGGTGTGGATAACCTTGGATAAGCCTTGTATGGCACGCTTAAGTGGTTGATTTGCAAGGAATATCCTTGCATTGCTCAAAAAACAGGCAATTGCAGAACGTCCTTTGCCACGTGCGGCCGATACCCCTTCACAGGCATCCAAACCCCGGTTATCCCTGCCCGCACTGGACAATCTTGTGGATAACTGTGAACAAGCCTTGTATGACAGTCTTAAGTCATTGATTTACAAGGCAACTTCTTGTGCCGCTGAAAAAACAGGCAGCAGGGGTGGGTAAATCGTCTGCGGTACAGTGCACGGCGGCCCTTGGTTGGCCGCTCTTTATTTCATAGCTGCCAGCGCATGATCCACTAGCGCTTGCGGCCAAAAACACTCCATCTACCAGTGTCCACCACGTACCTTCAGCACAGTCCCGCCGCAGAGCGCAACCAGGGCCCCATCCTGGCGCAGCTGCTGGCGTTGCTGCCCAACACCGGCGCCGCGCTGGAGATTGCCAGTGGCACCGGGCAGCATGCCGCGCACTTTGCCGCCGCCCTGCCCGGCTGGACCTGGCAGCCCACCGACCTGCAGGACACCCACTTCGCCTCCATCACCGGCTGGGCCGCACAGGCCGGTGCCCGCAACGTGCAGGCGCCCCGGCGGCTGGACGTGCTGCACGACCAGTGGCCCAGCGACGGCCCGGCATTCGGCGCCGCGTCGTTCGAGCTGGTCTACTGCGCCAACATGCTGCACATCGCCCCCTGGGCCTGCTGCACCGGGCTGATGCAGGGCGCCGCCCGCCACCTGGCGCCAGACGGCCACCTGGTCACCTACGGCCCCTACCTGGAAGACGGCGTGCCCACCACCCCCGGCAACCTGGCCTTTGACGCCAGCCTGCGCGCGCAAGACGCCGCCTGGGGCATCCGCCGCATCGAAGACGTGATGGCGGTGGCCGCCCAGGCCGGCCTGCAACTGGCCGCGCGGCACGCGATGCCCGCCAACAACCTGCTGCTGGTGTGGACCCACGCCGCCCACCAACCCTGAAGAGACACGCCCATGACGACACCCACCGCCGCTCCCTTCTTCATCGCCAAGGTCGAGCCCGATGGCACCCAGTGCGACGCCTGGCCCGAGCAGCCGCTGCTGCTGTCCATGGAGCAAGGCGGCATCGATTGGCCCAGCTCCTGCCGCAACGGCACCTGCCGCACCTGCCTGGGCCAGCTGGTCGAAGGCACGGTGCGCTACGCCATCGAATGGCCAGGCCTCACGGCCGAAGAAAAGGAAGAAGGTTGCGTGTTGCCCTGCGTGGCCTACCCCACGTCGGACGTGGTGCTGCAGGGCAGCGCCATCTGATCTGCGTCAGGCACCGCGCCTTTCAAACACCAAGCAGGCCCCGGTGCACTAAAATCCGGGGCTTTGGGGGCACGATGCCCCTTTGACGTGCGGCAGCGCCGCATCGCATGTTCTTTGGGGCGGTTTCTTGGAGGCACCACAGTTGCCTTCGGCCACGGGGACCTGTGCTGCAGCACACCGCCAGCTGGCAACCGCCAGAGGCTCCACAGAAAGCCCCGACCTTCCATGAACACCCCCCTCACCCCCGTGCCGATCTCGCCCGTCGAGGACATCGTGGCCGAGATGCGCGCCGGGCGCATCGTCATCCTGGTGGATGAAGAAGACCGCGAAAACGAAGGCGACCTCGTCCTGGCCGCCGACCATGTGACGCCCGAGGCCATCAACTTCATGGCCCGCTTCGGCCGGGGCCTGATCTGCCTGACATTGAGCCGCGAGCGCTGCGAGTTCCTCAAGCTGCCGCCCATGGCAGCGCGCAACGGCACGGTGTACAGCACGGCGTTCACCGTCTCCATCGAAGCCGCCGAGGGCGTGACCACCGGCATCTCGGCCGCCGACCGCGCCCGCACCGTGCAGGTGGCCGTGGACCGCAACAGCCAGCCCAGCGACCTGGTGCAGCCCGGCCACATCTTCCCGCTGCAGGCGGTGGACGGCGGCGTGCTGATGCGCGCCGGCCATACCGAAGCCGGTTGCGACCTGGCCGCCATGGCGGGCTGCAGCCCCGCATCGGTGATCTGCGAGATCATGAAGGACGACGGCACCATGGCCCGCCTGCCCGATCTGCAGCTGTTTGCCGCCGAGCATGGCCTCAAGATCGGCACCATCGCGGACCTCATCGAATACCGCAGCCGCAACGAGTCGCTGGTCGAAAAGGTCGGCACGCGCACACTGCAGACGGCGTATGGCGAGTTCACCGCCCATGCCTTCCGCGACAAGCCCAGCCAGGCCGTGCACCTGGCGCTGGTCAAGGGCCAGTGGAGCGCCGACGACGTGGTGCCCGTGCGTGTGCACGAGCCGCTGTCGGTGTTTGATGCGCTCGAAGTCAACCGCTCCATGCACTCCTGGGGCCTGGACACCAGCCTGCAGTACCTGGCCAAACAAGGCAAGGGCGTGGCCGTGCTGCTCAATTGCGGCGAAAGCGCCTCCCAGCTGCTGGCGCAGTTTGAAGGCACCGCCCGCTCCGCCCAGGCGCCCGAGCGCGGCCGCATGGACCTGCGTACCTACGGCGTGGGCGCGCAGATCCTGCGCGAATGCGGCGTGCACAAGATGGCCCTGATGGGCCAGCCGCGCCGCATGCCCAGCATGACAGGCTACGGCCTCGAAATCACCGGCTTCATCCCCAAAGAATAAAGACAGGAACAGGATCACTATGTTTGGCGCAGACAAAGGCACCGCAGACGAACTGGACGGCAAGAAGCTGCACATCGGCATCGTGCAGGCCCGTTTCAACGAGAGCATCACCAACACCCTAGCCGCCGCGTGCCGCGCAGAGCTGCTGGCCCTGGGCGTGCAAGAAAAGCACATCAAGCATGTGCTGGTGCCCGGCGCACTCGAAGTGCCCGTGGCCCTGCAGGCCATGGCCGAGAGCGACGAGTACGACGCGCTGATCGCGCTGGGCTGCATCATCCGCGGCGAGACCTACCACTTCGAGCTGGTGGCCAACGAATCGGGAGCGGGCGTCACGCGCCTGTCGCTGGACTACCAGATCCCGATTGCCAACGCCATCATCACCACCGAGAACATGGAACAGGCCATCGCCCGCCAGACCGAAAAGGGTGTGGACGCGGCCCGCGTGGCGGTGGAAATGGCCAACCTGCTGGACGAACTGTCATGAGCGAAAACACCCCCACGCCATCGTCGGCACGCCCACCCAAGCAGAGCCGCACCGGCCTCAAGAGCACCGGCACACGCAAGGCTGCCTCCAAGTCCAACCGCAGCCGCGCGCGCGAATTCGCGTTGCAGGCGCTGTACCAGCACCTGGTGGGCGGCAACGACGCCACGGCCATCGACGCGTTCACGCGCGACCTGGCGGGCTTTCACAAGGCCGACTCGGCGCATTACGACGCACTGCTGCACGGCTGCATCGAGCACGCTGCCAGCATGGACGCACTGATCACCCCCCTGCTGGACCGCAAGATGGCCGAGATCTCGCCCATCGAACACGCCACCATGTGGATTGGCGTGTACGAGTTCCAGAACTGCCTGGATGTGCCCTGGCGCGTGGTGCTCAACGAGTGCATCGAACTCGCCAAGGAGTTCGGCGGCACCGACGGCCACAAGTACGTGAACGCCGTGCTCAACGGCCTGGCCCCGAAGCTGCGCGCAGTGGAAGTGGCCGCCGACAAGGCCGCAGGCGCGGGCGCTGCCTGAACCTGCCCTGCCCCGCTGCCGCCCTGACCATTGAACCGGGGCGGCTTGGTTTCTTTTCTTTCTACGCCCTCACGCCACCACGTCCACAAGGCGCCCGGTCGGGGCAGGATGCCATTCCATGAAGTTTTCCACGCGCGCCGAGCGCATTGAACCGTTTTATGTGATGGAGGTCGCCAAGGCCGCGCAGGCCCTGGCCCGCGAGGTGGCTGGCACGCGCGAACCGATGATCTTCTTGAACATCGGCGAGCCCGACTTCACCGCCCCGCCCCTGGTGCAAGAAGCCGCTGCCCGCGCCGTGCAGAGCGGCGCCACGCAGTACACCAATGCGCTGGGCCTCGATGCGCTGCGCGAACGCATCAGCGGCTGGTACCAGAGCCGCTTCGGCGTCAACGTGCCTACGCGCCGCATCGTGGTCACCGCAGGCGCATCGGCCGCGCTGCAGCTGGCGTGCCTGGCACTCATCGAGTCGGGCGACGAGATCTTGATGCCCGACCCCAGCTACCCCTGCAACCGCCACTTTGTGAGCGCCGCAGAAGGCAAGGCCGTGCTGCTGCCCACCACGGCGGCCGAGCGCTACCAGCTGAGCGCCGACAAGGTGCGTGCGGCGTGGAATGAAAAAACGCGCGGCGTACTGCTGGCCTCGCCGTCCAACCCCACCGGCACCTCGATTGCGCCCGACGAGCTGCGCCGCATCCACGACGTGGTGCGGTCGCACGACGGCATCACGATGATCGACGAGATCTACCTGGGCCTGTCGTACGAGGAAGAGTTTGGTCACACCGCACTCGCCATCGACGACAACATCATCAGCATCAACAGCTTCAGCAAATACTTCAACATGACCGGCTGGCGCCTGGGCTGGATGGTGGTGCCCGACGCGATGGTGCCCGTGGTCGAGCGCTTGGCGCAGAATCTGTTCATCTGCGCCAGCACCGTGTCGCAGCATGCAGCGCTGGCCTGCTTCGAGGCCGAGAGCATTGCCGAATACGAACGCCGCCGTGCCGAGTTCAAGGCGCGGCGCGACTTCTTTATCCCTGCCCTGCAGTCGCTGGGCCTGAGCGTGCCCGTGATGCCCGATGGCGCCTTCTACGCCTGGGCCGACTGCACGCAGGCCGCGCAGCGCCTGGGCGTGGCTGGCAGCTGGGACTTAGCGTTTGAGCTGATGCGCCGCGCGCACATTGCCGTCACGCCAGGGCGCGACTTTGGCACGGCCGAGCCCGAGCGGTTCATCCGCTTCTCGACAGCCAACTCGATGGCGCAATTGCAGGAGTCCGTGGAGCGACTGCGCAAGCTGCTCGGATGACCAAGGCGAGCAACCCCACGATGGCGTTTGAATTTCCGATCCGGATCTACTGGGAGGACACCGATGCCGGTGGCATCGTGTTCTACGCCAACTACCTCAAGTTCTTTGAGCGCGCGCGCACCGAGTGGCTGCGCTCCTTGGGTGTGGGCCAACAGCAGTTGCGGGAACAAACCGGCGGCATGTTTGTCGTAACCGACGCGCAGCTGCGCTACCACCGCCCAGCGCGGCTGGACGATGAACTGATTGTTACCGCCGCTCTGCAAAGCAGTGGCCGCGCATCGTTGACAATAGTGCAGCAGGCGCTCCTGAAACCAGAGCAGATGACCGACCATCCCCCGACCTTGTTGACCGAAGGCACCATCCGCATCGGATGGGTGGACGCAGCGACAATGCGCCCCGCCAGAATTCCCAGCACCCTCCTGGAACAACTCACACCATGAATTCCCAAAACATGTCCATCATCTCCCTGGTGCTGCACGCCAGTTGGGTGGTGCAACTCGTGATGCTGCTGCTGCTGGGCGTGTCGGTGGCCAGTTGGGCCGCCATCTTCCGCAAGCTGTTTGCCTTGAAGCGCGTGAAGACATTGAACGAGGATTTCGAGCGCGAGTTCTGGTCGGGCACCAGCCTGAACGACCTGTACGCAGCGGCCGCCCAGAACGCCAAGCAGGCCGGCCCCATGGAACGCATTTTTGCCAGCGGCATGCGCGAATACCAAAAGCTCCGTGAACGCCGCATCACCGACCCTGGCACCTTGCTGGACGGCGCCCGCCGCGCGATGCGTGCGAGCTTCCAGCGTGAGATGGATGTGGTCGAGTCGAGCCTTTCCTTCCTGGCATCGGTCGGCTCCGTATCGCCGTATGTGGGCCTGTTCGGAACCGTGTGGGGCATCATGCACGCCTTCACCGGCTTTGCAGGCATGGAACAGGTCACGCTCGCGACCGTGGCCCCAGGCATCGCCGAGGCGCTGGTCGCCACCGCCATCGGCCTGTTCTCGGCCATCCCGGCCGTGATCGCCTACAACCGCTTTGCGCGCGACATCGACCGCGTGGCCACGCACCAGGAGACCTTCATCGAAGAGTTCTCCAACATCCTGCAGCGCAACCTGGGCGCCCAGCCCGCGTCCACAGGCCACACGGCCTCGGGCCACTGATCCGGGAGGCGCCCCATGCCCGCCATGGCATCCCGCGGCCGAGGCCGCCGCACCATCAACGAGATCAACATGGTCCCGTTCATCGACGTCATGCTGGTGCTGCTCATCATCTTCATGGTGACAGCGCCCATGCTCACCCCCGGCTCCATCAATGTTCCCACCGTCGGCAAGGGTGTCAAACCACCCAAGACTTTCGGGCAGGTCATCATTCAAAAGGATGGCAGCCTCCAGCTGAAGACCGGAGACATCGAGCGCCCTGTCACCCTGCAAGGGCTCGGAGCTGCCGCTAAATCATGGCAAGCCACACAGGCACCAGACACACCCGTCTTGATCACGGCCGACAAGGGCGTGCAGTACGAAACCGTGGTGAAGGCGATGGACGCCCTGCAAAAGGCAGGCGTGCAACGCGTAGGCCTGTCGGTCAAGCAAGGCGGTTGAACCGAACCCGCCCGGCACCGCTCAGACGCCCATGCACGCCCACTCCGACCGCGACCAGTTTGCCC